>JBFIZG010000306.1:0-4758 GCA_041604955.1 Gemmatimonadales bacterium
CTCCAGTCACCAATGTGAGGCCCAGGATGTGGTCGCGGATGGGGCCATACCCGGTGCGGAGCGGGCCGGCCGTTCCGGTGGCGATCACCGAGCCGATCGACCGTCCGGCGCCGGGGGCGTCGATGGCCACCCACATCCCCGTGTCGGCCAGGGTGGTGCGAAGATCTTCGAGCAAGACTCCCGCCTCGACAGTCGCGACGAGATCGGTTGAATCCACGCCAACGACACGGTTCAGGTTACGGGTCGTGACGGCCAGGTCGGCAGGTGCATCCGGCGGCACCCAGCCGCCGGCGCCTTCGATCCGCACCCGCCACTGCTCCTTCGTGGCCGCGCGAAGAATCAAGGCACACTCTTGGTCGGTCTGGGGCGCCACTCGCGTGATTCCGACCGAATCGGTTTCGACTTCCGATTCGGGGCCCAACATCGCTTTCAACCGTCGGAGAATCACGCGCTCCCTCCGGTCGGCACTTGCACCGGGCCGTTGGAAGCCGCGCGGCCGGCCCCCACGGCCCACTCCCGGCAGCGGTGGATGGGAAAGACCTTGCCCGGGTTGGCAAGTTCAGCGGGGTCGAACGCCCAACGTACGCCGCGCATTGCTCCAAGCGTATCCGCATCGAAGATGAGCGGCATGAACCGGAGCTTGTCGATTCCGACACCGTGTTCCCCCGTGATCGTCCCACCGGCGTCGATGCAGGTTCGCATGATCGCCGCGGACGCGACCTCCACACGCTGTGCTTGGTCCGGGTCCCGTCTGTCGAAATTGATGTTCGGGTGCAGGTTCCCATCCCCGGCGTGAAACACGTTGCTGATGGAGAGCCCATTTGCCGCGCCGATTCGGGAGATTTCCTCTAAGACGTCCGGAAGGGCAGACCTGGGAACGACGGCGTCTTGCACGACGAGATCGGAGCTTATGCGGCCCAGGGCTCCAAAGGCCTTCTTGCGACCTTGCCAGAGCCGCGCCCGGTCGCGCGCGTCCGTGGCGGTGCGGACGCTGGTTGCGCCCGCGTCGACGAGCATCCGCTCCACTTCCGCGCTCTCCGCAGCGACGGCAGCTTCGTGCATTCCGTCCAACTCGACAAGGAGAACGGCTTCGGCATCAGTCGGGTACCCGGCTCGATAGATCGACGCCTCCACGACGGCGACACAGTTCTTATCCATCATTTCGAGCGCCGCTGGCACGACGCCGTGCGCCATGAGACGCGTGACTGCCTCGCCCGCGGTTCGAACCGACGTGAACGCCGCCAGGAGCGTGTGGATAGCGCGGGGAGTGGGCGTGAGCCGAACGGTTATTCTGGTCGCGATCCCGAACATCCCCTCGCTTCCGACAAACACGCCTACCAAATCAGGGCCCCAGGCTTCGCCTCCCGGGGAGCCAAGCGTCACCTCCTGTCCGTCGGGGAGCACGACGTCGAGGGACAGCACGTGATTCGACGTGACCCCGTACTTCAGACAGTGCGGTCCGCCGGCGTTTTCGGCGACGTTGCCGCCGATGGTGCACGCCGTCTGGCTGGATGGATCGGGGGCGTAATGGAGCCCGTGCGCGGCGACGGCCTGCGAGAGTCGGACGTTTACGACACCGGGTTCGACGACCGCACTCCGGTTCGCCGGGTCGATCGAGAGAATTCGGTTGAGTCTCGTGAGCACCAACAGAACGGCGTCGTCGGAGGCGAGCGCACCCCCGGACAACCCGGTGCCCGCACCTCGAGCGACAAACGGGATGCCAAAATGCGCGAGGACTCGGATGACCCGAACCACTTCGGTATGCGACCCGGGGATAACGACCACGCCCGGCGTAGAGTGTCGCGTCGGGAGTCCGTCCGACGCATAGGTCTCGAGTTCCGAACTGGCTTTTCTGACCCACCGGTCACCCACGATACCGGCTATCGCCTGCAATGCCTGCGGAGGTGCCTTCACGATTCCGACGATTCCGTCGACGCCCTCTGCCGATTGCCGTTTCTCCGACTCCGCAGTCCGGATCCGATGTCGCTCAAGAGTTCGTCCCTGACGCTTTCGAGGTGGTCGGAGACGCGTTTCAGACGCTGTCCGGTGGAGCGGAGGGCGAGGAGGTGCTGCCGTTCCGCCGGGTCGATCTCGAGGGCGTCCGCTGCCCACATGGAGAGACTCTTCGGATCCTCCGGAGCATGGCCACGAGCGCCCTGTGAGGTCCAGTTTCCAGCGACGACCTCTGCATACGTCTGGCTCACGCGCAGCGCCAGGTCCGTCAGGTCGGCGGCATCGCTTGGCTCGTCATCAAAATGCGTCACGCGCGCCAGGTGATACATTCGGTCCGTCTCGAGATACTCCTCGAGCACGTAGCGGACCTCACCGATGCACACGATGTTGGAACGGCCGTCGGGAATGCGTTGCACCGATTCGATCCGCGTCTGACACCCAACCGCTCCCAGTTCCGGTCTGCCATCGGCTGTGGTATGGGGATCGACGTACGAAAGCCCGAACTGCCGGTCACCTGCGATGCAGTCCTCGAGCATTTGGCGATACCTTGGCTCGAAGATGTGTAGCAGTTGGTGCGCGCCCGGGAAGTGGACCAGAGGAAGCGGAAAAATCGGGAGCGTCTGTGTACTCATAGCATCAAGATAAGCGCTCGCCGGCGGCGTGGGGGTGCCGAAAAAAAAGCCCGGAACCTCGGTCCCGGGCTTTCACTCGAACGGCGAGCTTTCTGACGGTCAGGCGGCTCGCCAGAATCCCAGCAAGGCCTTGGCATCCGGGCTCTCCCGGAGCTTTTCGAAGGCACGCTCGCGAATCTGTCGGATGCGCTCTCTGGTTACACCCATCAACGCGCCGATTTTCTCCAGGGTCATTCCCTCTGATCCCTCTTCCAGACCGTAGTAGAGGTAGAGGATTTTCCGTTCGCGCGGTGTGAGATACCGCTCGAAAATCCGGTCGATAAATTCGCGCTTCAGATTGTGATCGGTTCGGTCCTCGATTTCGGTGCCTTCTTGTCCGGCAAACCGCTCACCGAGTGTCGCCGCGTCCTTGTCGGTCCGGTCGATGGGGGCGTCGAGCGATATTTCCGCCGCCGTCATCCGCCGTGCACTCCGGACGTTCTGGACGGAGTCGTCGAGCGCCTTGGCGATCTCTTTGTCGGTCGGCTCCCGCCCCAACTCCTGTGACAGGTAGGTCTCCGTGCGAGACATGCGAATCAGATGACTGTTCTGATTCAGCGGTATGCGGACGGAACGGGTCTGTTCGGCAAGTGCCTTGAGAACCGCTTGTCGCACCCACCACACCGCGTAGGAAATGAATTTCACGCCCTGCTCTGGGTCGAACTTTTTCACCGCCTTGAGCAACCCCTCGTTTCCGATCGCGACCAATTCGGATAGGTCCAAGCCATGTCCCTGATACTTCTTCACATAGGAGATCACGAATCGGAGGTTTGCGGTCACGAGGTCCTCAGCCGCTCTCTGATCACCGGCACGGGCTTTCCGTGCGAGCCGACGCTCTTCGGCCGGATCCTTGATGAGTGGCAGCTTCTGGATGTCCTGCAGGTACTGATCGAACGCGGTCGATGCGCTAGCGTAGAAGAACGATTTCGTCTTGCCAGTGCGGAGCCGGGTCATACACGCTCCTGTCGAGTGGTTATGTGCCAACTGACTACGGAAGTGGGCGGGACTAACGGAGGGAAAGCCCGCCAAAATGACCGACAAACAACGGCCAAAGTATAGGAAATTGTGGACAGCCGGTCAAGCAAATTTAGTTTTCCACATCACAAATTGTTTAATTCTAATGCGTTCGGAAATCCGTCCACGCACCGAAAATTCCTGTTGACGGCCCCGTTTGTGGAAAACGATCTAACTTGTTGCAGTTAAACGAGTTGTGTTGTTGTTGAAAGCCTGTGGAATACCCACAAGTCGTTGTTGGACATGCAGTTACTGGAGGGACTTCAAGGTCTCTCTGATCAGGTTTTCAGGGGCCGAGTACGTCCACGATCCGTCGCTCCCAGCCGCCGGTTCTCCGACCTCACGAATTAGTGCAAACATGACAGACTTGTCGCGGTTCTTCTTGTCTCTCCCCATCGCGTCGAGCAAGCGATCGGTGTCGAGCGGTTCGGGCAACTCGGTCGGCAGGCCGAAGGCCTCGAGGGCTGCACGAATCCGCTCGGTGACCCCGGGCCGGGTCACTTCCAGCCGCGTTCCCAGCACGCATTCGGCGATCATGCCGAGCGCGACCGCCTCGCCGTGCAGGTGCTCGTAACCGGTGGTCGCCTCGATCCCGTGGGCGACGGTGTGACCGAAGTTGAGGATTGCGCGGCGTCCCCGTTCCCGTTCGTCTTCCCGAACGACGGCCGCTTTGATCGACACGCTTCTCGCCACGGTCTCTTCGAGGGCGTCGCCGTCTTTGGCGAGTATCCGCTCGTGATTCGCCACGAGCCAGTCGAAATAACCTGCGTCCTGAACTGCCCCGTGTTTGATCGCCTCCGCCATGCCCGCGACGAGCTGGATCTGTGGTAACGTGGAAAGGGTGTCCAGGTCGGCGATGACCACTGACGGCTGGTGAAAGGCGCCCACCAGGTTCTTGCCATGAGGCGTGTCCAGCCCGGTCTTTCCACCGATCGAGCTGTCGATCATTGCCAGCAACGACGTTGGGATCTGCACGAGCGATAAACCGCGATGATAGGTGGCTGCGACAAACCCCGCGACGTCGCCCACGACTCCTCCTCCGAGGGCAACCACGGCCGCATCTCGCGCAACCTCATGCGCGAGCATCTGGTCGGTGAGGGTGGCCCATGTCTCACGGGTC
>JBFIZG010000307.1:0-4745 GCA_041604955.1 Gemmatimonadales bacterium
CAGTCACGGTGCGCGACAACACGCACAACGTCACGTTGCCCCCCGCCGGCGCCGGTGGCTCTGGCGTCGGGTTCATGAACATCTCGGACATTGTGGCGACCGGGCTCACTCAGGCCCGTTTCGACACCGAGGTGAACGACGGCAACGGCGGTGCGTTCGACATTCTGAATTACCAGCACATCTACATGACGCAACCCACGTGTTCCAACACGTGGTGGGCGATTCCCGACCTCTGCATCAGCCTCAACAACACTGCAGAGCTCAACCCGATTGACTTCTCGAGCCCGCCCGATGGTGTGGCAGATGGCACGGGCATCGGTATGTGGATCAACGGGGAGATCTTCTACATGGAGATGAGCGCATTGCCGGCCGCCGGAACCGAGTGGCAGCTCCGCGCGGTGTCCGGAATCATGGGGGCGACCTGCACTCCCGAGCTCGGGCCGGTGATGGACGATTGCAGCAACTATACGTTCAGACCGAACGCGGTTCGTCAGACCGTTGTGCCGGGACTCCGGTTCAACGTGACGGTCGAGTCGAAGCTCAACGTCGACAACTCCGTAACGGATCTCACCAAAGTGCACACGGTTCCGGATCCGTATTACGTCACGAACGAACTCGAGCAGACACCGTTCTCGAAGGTGATCAAGTTCGTGAACCTGCCGAACCAGGCCATCATCCGGATTTACTCGGTGAGTGGCGTGCTCGTCCAAGTGCTCGAGCACAATGCTGTGTTCGGTGGAGAGTTCACGTGGAACGTCCGTAACCGCAACAACCAGTTCGTTGCAAGCGGTGTGTACTTCTTCCACGTCGAAACGCCCGACGGTAGAGAGAAAATCGGGCGCTTCACCGTGGTCAACTTCGCGCAGTGATTCGAAACCAGCGGGTCGGCGGGGCCTCGCGCCCCGCCACCCTGACGGAGGCATCGATGAAGCAGTTCATGTTTCGCACGACACTCGCAGGCATCGTCGGTTGCGCTCTCTGGGCCGTCCCGTTGGTCGCTCAGGAGTCGATCGACAACACGGGGTTCGGCACGACGTCGGCGGAATTCCTGATGCTGGGAGCCGGCGCCCGGGGTGCGGCGCTCGGCGGCTCGTTCGCGACCATTGCGGACGATGTGACCGCCCTCTATTGGAACCCGGCGGGTTTGGCGTTGATGGAACGGCCGGGCGCCACGTTCTCGACCTATGACTACATCGCAGACACGCGATACTCGTGGGTGGGACTCGCCTTCCCGCTGAGCGGTGGCGAGCGGGCGATCGGTATCCAAGGAGCAACGTATGGATTCACCGATCAGCCCGTGTACACGTTCGAGAACCCCGAAGGCGACGGCTCGACCTACCGGGTCACGCAGACCTTTCTCGGTGTCACGGTCGCCCAGAACTTCTCGGACCGGTTTTCGGCCGGGATTACGGGGAAATTCATCAGCGACCGGCTCGGGCTGACGTCGGGGACGGCGTTCGCCATCGATTTCGGGACGAACTTCCACGCGTCCGTCGGCAACCGTCCGGTACGCGCCGCGTTCACCATTCAGAATCTCGGAACAGAACTCAAGCACGACGGTTCCGGATTGGCGGCGAACTTCGTGCGTGACTCGATCGATCAGACGTCGATTCCCCAGGAGCCGCAGCCAGCCCGTCTCAGAACGAAGGAATTCCAACTGCCGGTGCTGTTCCGTTTCGGCGTGGCATTCGATTTCGTGAACAACAGCTCGAACCGCGTCACCGTGCTGTCGGAGTTCAACCAGCCCAACAACGCGAGCGCAACAGGCGGTGGCTCGGTGGAGTGGGCGGTGACGGTTGGGTCCGGGTTCACGGTGTTGGCACGGGGCGGCTATACGTATCAGCCTGACAACGGACTCGAACCGGATGCCGTGATCGCCGGGTTCTCGACCGACCTCAGTCGCGATGAAAATCTCGACGGGTTGGCCTTCGGCGGCGGCATCATGTACCGGTCGAACACCGGGTTCGGTGTTGCGGCTGACTATGCGTACAAGAACCTCGGTATTCTGGGTGGCACGAACTACTTCAGCGCCAGTGTCCACTGGTAGCTGAGCCGATCAACGCGCCGCCCGCGGGCGGCGGCGGACTCGACTCGTGATGAGGACGCAGGTCTGGACGGTATTGGGGGCCGGGATGGTGTTCATCCTCGGCCCCGTAGCCTCGCAAACGGCTCCGGAGATGGAGATGCGGGCGGCACGGTTCCATCGGGACGGCGGGACCACCCTCATCGACGCGTTCTGTCTGGTACCGTTCGCGCTCGTCGAGCCACTCACGATGGGGCCTGACGGAGAAGGGTACTACACGGTAACCGTCACGGTGCGAGACGACGACAAGCTCGTGTTGCATCGGTCCGAGTGGTCTCAGGTCGTGCCCGTAAGTGTGCTTCGGACCCCTGGAACCTCGGCGGTCGAGCACTTCAGCTTCGGGGCGAACCCCGGACGGTACGGAATCGAGGTGGCAGTCCGGGATTCGGCGTCAGGTCGCGTGCAGCGCTCGTCGACTACGGTGTCAGCGTTCGACAACCGTCCTCACGCGTCGGACTTGTTATTGACTGCCGTAATGCGGCAGGCGGCGAGTGAGGCCGATACCGCCACCGCCGCGGGTGAACTACGGAAGGGTAGGCTGTTTCTGACGTCGGCGACGCGGCCCGTGCTCACGCCACGCGAACCGACGCTCTACTACTATGTGGAGGTGTATGCCGATGGCGCCGGGGAAGCGAGCCTGGTGGCCACGGTAAAAACGGAGGACGGGCGGGAGATCATCACGGCGCCGCCCGTCACAGCTGGCGTCGCGGCCGGCGAAAATGTGGCGACTAGTGGGCTGAATCTGGCAGGGCTGCCGCCCGGTGACTACGAGCTCGAGGTGGACGTTGCCATCGAAGAGCAGTCGGTCACGAAAAGCGCCCGCTTCGTGATGGCCGGATTCGAGACCGACCAAGCGATTGCCGCGCTGGTCACGTCCCGTACACCGGATGTCTGGGCGAACTACACGGAGCAACAGCTCGACTCGCTCTACCGTCCGCTCGTGTACATCATGGAGAACGACGAGCGCGGGGTGTACGAGGACCTGTCCATAACCGGAAAGCAAAATTACCTGCGCCGGTTCTGGGCCAGGCGAGACCCGACCCAGGGCACGCCGGCCAATGAAGCGCAGGCGGCGTACTATCGGAGAATCGCCGACGCGAATCGCCGGTTTCGGGAAGGCGGCGCGGGACAGACGGACGGCTGGCGAACCGACCGCGGGAGAATCTTCCTACGGAACGGCGAACCGGAGGAGACGTTCGAGCAACCGCAGCCCGCAGGGCCGTACAAGTACGAAGTGTGGAAGTACTCCCGTGGTCGGGGAAACAAGTACGTGTTCATAGATGAGAGTGGGTTCGGCAATTTCGTGCTGGTGTACACCGAAGATCGGCTCGAAGCGGGCCGGGCAGAGTGGGAGACTTTTTTTGACGAAGAGGATCTCCGCAGAATTCGCAACTTCTGAGCTGCGTTCACACGTTCCGTGGGGGAGAGGTTTCGCATGAAACGAAAAATATTTGGTTTTTTGACAACGGTTATCGCGATCGGTCTGGGAGCCGGGTGTGTGGACGACCCAACCGGCACGTTGAGCGGCGCCGTGGCAAAAGTGATCTCATCCAGGAGCTTCACACAGCTCTCGGTAGGTGACTCGGTTCGCATCACCGCTCGAGCCGTTGATGCGCAGGGGAATTCGGTCCCCTCGCTCCCGCAGGTTACTTCAGCGGACGAGTCGATCGTCACGGTCAGCGTCGATCAGACAGTGAGTGGTAAACCGCTTCCGGAGACGGTGTTCTTCGTGAAAGCCGTGGGTCCCGGACAGACGCAGGTGAACTTGTCGGCCGGGGGCGCTTCGAGCGTCATCCAGGCCATCGGGTTCCCGCTCGAATTCACCGGCGCCGTATCGGTGAATTCCAGCGGACCGGTTGACGTTATCACGGTATCGTCAACGGACGTCATCAAGTTCGACCCGGATAACGCGCAGGTGACCGTCGACGGCCAACCAACGTTTGTGCAGTCACGGTCCGCTGACGCAATGGAAGTGGTGTTGGTGTCGGCAAGCGCCGTGTCGGGTGGCACCGTGAGTGTCTCGGGAATGGTCTTCCTCGGACAGTTTGCTCTAGGTAACCTCGATGCTACGCAAACCGTCGATATCCGGGCCGCACCGGCGGCGGTCGGTGCCCCAGACGCGGGTCCGGATTTGACAGCGGGACCCTTCCCATTGACCGTGTACACGGTGTTGAGCGGTAGCTCGCCGAACGCGTTTTTCACGCTCAATCCGGGCGCCGATCTCCCCATCACCGTAACCTTGGATTGGTTTGGCGGAGACGACAACGACATCCTGTGGTGCGACGCTGGCTGCAGCGCCTTCGTGGGCAACTTCAGTGGAGCAACGCTGAATCACCCCGAGGTCTCGAGCGTGACCGTTCCTGCAGGAACGCTCTGGAACCTCTGGCTCAATCTCTATTCCGGTACTGGAGGAGGCGTTCAGGTTACGATCACTTCGCCCTAACGTTACAACCCGACGCAGCGTCGGGTCCCACGAGGCGAACGAAAGGTCGGGTGCTGAGCCCGGCCTTTTGTTTTTACTGGGAGCCGGGCCGGAGAGTACGGAGTGCAGAGTGGAGAGTACGAGTTGCTGCGCCGAGTCGCGGGATTACCGCGAGAAGGGCTGAGCCTACCTTTCCTGTGGGTACAGGCTGGTGATACGCTGCGCACGAAACACGTAGAC
>JBFIZG010000308.1:0-4744 GCA_041604955.1 Gemmatimonadales bacterium
ACGTGCATGCCGACGCCACCCAATTTGCCCGGTGAGGCGCCCATGTGTTTGGATGGGCCATGGATGAAGTGGGCGCACGCCTGGATGAACAAGGAAGACGTGAAAGTCACCGGTGTCGGTATCGGCTACATGCTGAAGGGTGACGAGGGTGCCAGCAACACCGACCCGTATGCAACCGACCCGTCAACAGTTTCCGACTGGGTCGTAGGTGGGCCGCACCTGATGGTGATCGTGCCAGATGCGGCACAGCTCAACAGCTTCCCCGACGACTACAAGCGGGGAACGCCTTGGGTGATGTGGAAGGGAACTCCCTACGCTCACATCATGGTGCCGCTCGGCGACCACTCGGGCATGGAGCACCGGTAACCGCCGGCGGACACCTCTAAACACCGACGGGCGGTCACCCAAGCCTTCAAAAAGGCTCGTGGCGGCCGCCCGTCCGCCCAACCGCCCTCAGCCTTGAGGGCCTTGTCACCGTCGATTACCAGGGAGCGGGTTCGCCCTCGACTCTCCGAAGCATGCCGACGCGAGTGCCTCCGGGCCAGTCCCCGGGCCACGCTAAGCGCAGCGTCTCCCCTTCGATTCGGAACGTGTAGGTGTTGGCGTTCTCCGGCCAGTCACCCATGTAATTGGGGTCTTTCGCCACGTACGCTCTCGTGGTGAGCTCGTTTCCACTCACGTCGTACCGTCCGGAATTCGCCGTGAACGTGCCGTACGCCTCCAGAACCTCAGCATCCATCATTTGTTCACCGGCATACCGCGCCCGAGGCTCTCCGTCGTTTACGTACATGATGCTGTAGTGTGTCCCGGTGAACACGATCAAACCGGGTTGCGGCTCGGTGATCGCGTCACCTTCCAACTCCCAACTTGTGACGACCCACGCTCCCTCGAGCATGGGGTTTTCATCGGCGATGCCGATTCGCCAGGCAATCGTCACCGTGACGATGAGTGCCAGAACGCCAGCCAATCCGACCGTGCGACGCATGGAGACCTCCTTGGGGGGGACGAACATTTGAGTCAGATAAAAGTGGAGTCGAAGACGCAGTTTCGCCAACGCGACCGCTCGACCTCACTATTACACCGCCACCCCTGGGGTTTGCACGAACTGGTTTTACACCCTCAGACCATGACCGACCGGAGGCTCCAACTGCTCGAGATCGGGGCGGTCGGAGCCCGCAATGGTCAGCGCGATGGGCAACGTCATACGCGCACCTGCTCGCTACTCGCGAGCTGGAATCTTGCACCCGTCCGGCCCGGCACAAGACGACAATCAAAGAGAAAGGTTCGTTTGCACTAACCGTGCATGGAGCGCACTATTTGAAGCCCCCGCGTCGACCGGCAGAGGCCGCGGTACGTCCCCTTCGGGTCGGAACCAGCGTGCGGCAATGCCGAGCCACGTGAGAACCTTTCCCCCCCTCGAGGAGGTTTGCATGTCCCACCGAAGCATCCCGATTTCAGTCTCGTGCGTTCTCCTGCTGGCCATGGTCGTGCCGATCCAGACGGCGGCGCAGGACTACGCCATGTACGAGACACAGTACCTGACCGTGTTACCCGGTCATTCCGACGCGTTCAATGACGCGATGACGAGCCACAACGAGCGGTTCCACAGCGCGGGGCCGTACACCGCCGCCGTGTACTTTATTCTGAACGGACCGTATTCGAGTCAGATCTCCTGGGTGATGGGGCCGAGCACGTGGACACAACTGGACGGACGGCCAAGCGGAGACCCGCATGACTCGGATTGGGCGCAAGGCGTGTTGAGCCATGCCGTAGCGGGTCTCACGGAGTATTGGAGGCGGGATGACGACTTGTCGACGCCTCCCGATCCCAATGCCGCTCCGAAACCCATTTTGCGAGTCAGGTTCTTCGAGGTGGCGGACAACGACCTCTTCGTAGAGACGCAAGAACAGATCGAGGCAACCTTCAGAGCATTGGGGGACACGCGTGCGCGTACATTCTACCGGAAGCAGTTCCGCCATCGAGACGGCAGGGACTGGGCCCTGGTAACCTCGCACGACAACTGGGCCGAGCTTGACCAGCCGGGGTCCGGCGCCGGTGGCGCGTTTCAGCGCACGTTCGTAGAGCTCCACGGTGTAGACGCCTGGGCGGATTTTCTGGATGCGCGGGACGAAGCGGTAATCGGTGTCGAGGACGAGTGGAGACAGCGGATCCCGTAGGTAGAACCTAGCGAACGGAAGAGCGCACGGAGCGGCGTGCGCTCTCTCGTTTGTGTTACACGGTGTTCGGCGGTGCTACGATTCGTACTGAGCGAGACGGGTGACTGACCGCGCCGCGGGACGCATTCCCGTCGACGCCGCTCTGCCGCCGATTGACCAGGTTCCGCCTAGACCGCTGTGTACCTCATCGAGATGGGATGATCATGGGACTACTACAGATCGCATTGATACTGTCCACATTTCTCTGCTCCTTGGTGGCCGGCTTTTTGTTTGCATTCGCCGTGGTGGCGATGCCGGGCATCAAGAACTTGAGCGACCGGGAGTTCATTCGAGCGTTTCAGGTCATGGACCGGGTCATTCAGAACAATCAACCGATGTTCATGTTGGTGTGGGTGGGTTCGGTGCTGGCTCTCATAGCGTCTGCTCTATTGGGGATCGGCCAGTTGGATGGTGCCATGCGTTGGCTTCTCGTTTTGGCCACACTCGTCTATCTCTTCGGCGTCCAGTTACCAACCGTCGCGATCAACATCCCGCTCAACAACAAGATCCAGAACGTAGACGTCACGGCGGCAGATGCGACGGCGCTGGCGGCAGCTCGCAAGGATTTTGAACCACAGTGGAACCGGTGGAACTCGGTTCGTACAGTATTGGCGAGCGTGGTTTCGTTGCTTTTGATACTTCTACTCATCAGGGCTTGAGTCGGATAGACGGATTGACTGCAAGGTGACAGGTGATAGGTGTTAGGTGTTAGGTGTTAGGTGTTAGGTGTTAGGTGATAGGTGTTAGGTGACAGTGTCAGGTGTTGGGTGCGGTCATGAGGGGAATCCCGCGTCTCGCGTCCTGCGTCCGGGGCTGGGCTGCCGGGGGGGAAGGCGTTAGAACGGTACGATCAAGAAACGAATACTGTCCGGCTCCATGCCGCCTTTCTCACCCTGAACGGCAAACCACCAGTACACCAGGGCCTCCTGGTCGTTGTTCCTATACCCAAAGACGTCCGTATACCTGACCCGCACCTCGTCCCGCGGGGGAATCCAAGAGCAATCGCCGGTTAGGTCGACGCATGGGATCCAGAGAATCGACGCGGACGTGCCGCGTTCGACCACGAAATAAAACGCGGGAGCGTTCGTGCCGTTCGTCAAGGTGAAGGCGGTCCCGGTTGCCAGAACGCTAAAGGTGCCGTCCTCGCTCGTGGCGGTCGGGCTGCTACAGGCAGTGACCGCGACGGCTAAGGCGAGCATTCCGTAGAAAGTTCGAGACATGGCGTCCTCGAGTCGGTTTTTTGGAGGGTACATACGGGATACCCGAGGCGCGCCGAAAGCGTCACTGCGGGCGGAAAAGCGGTCAAGCGGTCAAGCGGACAGATGGAGGGGCGGACCGGGCTCGGCGGCGCAGTCGGAGAGCGGTGCGTTCTTAAGGACGCGCTTCTCGGCCGACGCCGGCGAATGCCGTGAGCGCAGCCATCATCTCATCGAATTCCGGATTCGCCGCTTCTAGGGGAGCTTCGTCCTCCGGAGCATCCGAAGCGAAGACTGGCTCCTTCAGTACCAGGCTCGCGTGTGGAACACCCACCGATTTCGGCACCACATACGCCGTGAAATCGTGGGGTGACGTTTTCCTCTTCAAGGTCCGTATGCCCTGGATGTTGGCGGTCGTGTCGGATTCGGAGTGAGCGGCGAAGACACGTTTGGGAAACGGCGTCTTCCGATCGAACCCCTTGAGCAGGGCGTCCGTTTGCTTGATCAACCGAGCCAACTCCTGCGCTCCGTCGAGATCCAGACGCGCGTAGCGGTATGGATTTCGCCCTATCAGCGGCGCGTTCCTGTCGAACAAGTCGGCCAGAAACGTCCGCAACACTCTCTCCTTCAACTCGCCGATCAGACCGAACGGACCACCCGCCAGATCGAGGGCGGCCGAGAAGAGATACAGGTCGCCGCCGATCCTGGGCTCGGTACAGGCCATGTAAAAGCTCAACGTGCCGCCGGTCGACAGACCCCCGATCGACACCTGCGCCGAGCGTTCGGCGGCCGTCCAGATGGCAAACTGCACGTTCCGCTTCCATTCCTCTAGCTTCACGCCTTCCATGCCATTTGGGTGCTTGAGCCCGTGGCAGTGGAGGAGCGGCATATACACGTTGTACCCGAGCGCGCCGTGGAAATGCTCGCCGATCGCCGCGAGGAAATGTGGCGAATCGGTCAACCCATGGACGAGCACGACTGCCCGTTCCGCCGTCTCGTGCTCCATGATTCGCGGATGACACCCGTCACGAACGGTGTCGCGCGAGAAGTACTCGAACGCATCGTAGTATGCCAGCCACTCGTGTGACCGATCCCCGTTGTGCTGCGTATTCACGTCGTACCTCCGCTCCGTCGTCATGTGAACATACACGGACGGACGACGGGCGGTATGGCGGTAAGACGCTATGGCGGTAAGACGGTATGGCGGTATGGCGGTAGAGGCGGTCGCTCCCTCGCTCTCAGTTCAGAATTTCGGAACGCGAATATCAGCACTCGTCCGATTGTGTGCGCGTGGGTCAATGCGGACCTTGGTACGTAACAGAGCGCGGGCTA
>JBFIZG010000309.1:0-4743 GCA_041604955.1 Gemmatimonadales bacterium
GCGTCGGTCATCGTATCCCTGGCCGCTCGCAGACGCCGCAGATATCGGTACACGACGGGATCGGCATTCACGAACGCCCCCGGCAGCAACCGGTCCCGGTCGCCGTATCCCTCCTTCAAGTGCTGAAGCTTGAAATGGAGGTCGCAATCGTCGTACGCCGTCTCCTTCAGCCGGGGATAATCGGAGGTGTCGATACTCACGCGCAGTCGGCGCCGCCCAACGGTGAACCAGAACTCGATCACGCCCTTGTGCGTTTGCGGGATGTCACGCCGTTCCACACGAACGAACCGCTCCAACCCACGCCGAATCTGGTCGCCCCACATGTTCCGAATCCGCATGTCGTATCCGGAGGGCCAAGCGACGACCGCGCGGTTCAGGGTCTCGCGATCCACCGGCCAGGTCAGTTGGTTTGGCTCGATCGAATGTGGGGCCTCTCGACGCCACATGACCTCGCGCGCGCGATCGGCCCACGCTCGCGCCCTGTCATGCACCGGCCGCTTCAAGCGGGCACCATGGCAATGAGGGGATTGGGAGTGGGCTCGACCCGCCGCCGGGCATAGAGTTCCGCGTACGCCGCGACCATCGCTTCCAAACTGAAGGCCTCGACGATGCGCGTGCGCGCGATGCGCGCGTCGCGCCGGCGCCGTTCCGGATTTTGCAGAGCGCGTAGCCACTCGTCCGCGAGGGCCGCCGGGTTCCCCGCGGGCACCAACCGGTGCGCAAGCGAGTCGCCGAGCACGCCGGCATTTCCACCGACGTCGGTCACGACCGGGCAGAGTCCTGCGGACATGGCCTCGAGCAGACTCACCGACGTACCTTCGCTGTGCGACGAAAGCGTGAACACCGAGAACGCCGACTGGAGATCGCGTACGTCGTCCCGCCATCCCAACAGGAACACCGAATCGGCGACGCCACGTGCGCGAGCGAGATCGGGGAGCCGCTGTTTCTCCGAGCCGTCACCGCCGATGACGAGCACCGGTGGGTGCTCGCCTTCCCAACGCGCCCGCAACTCGCAGAACGCTTGAATCATGACATCGTAGCCCTTGACCGGCTCCAACCGTCCGATGCTTCCGATGATCGGAACCGCGGCGGGAATATCGAGTTCTCGACGGATGGCGCCGGTGTCGTCCACCGGGCGGTGCACCCCGGTGTTGACGCCGTTCTGCACAACGCGGATTCGAAACGCCTCGAGTTTCACCTCGTCCCGGAGCACCCGGGCAAGCCGCTCCGACACGGCGACGATGATATCCGTCCGACGCGCCGCGGCGCGGTCCAGCACGCGGTGCAATGTGGGATCCGGCGCGTGGCGGCCGTGTTCGGTGTGAATGAGGAGCGGAACTCCCGCCCGCCGCGCCGCAAGCGATGCCTTGTACCATAGCCGCCCGTGCGTATGGACCACGTCGGGCGCGAGTCGCCGGATCCGCGAAATGAGCGAGGCCGGCCAGATCATGGAGAGGTTCGACATCTCGTCGGCCAAATGCAGCTCGGCGAACTCGTCCAATCCCTGGGAAAAGTGCCCGAAGAACCCCAAACACAGCACGTGTAGCTCGAACTCCGACCGCGGAAGATGTCGCACCAGGTCACCGACGACTTGTTCCATTCCACCGTAATGGAAGTTCTGAATGACTTGCACGACGCGAATGCGTTCGCTCATACGTCTTCCCTTCCTACCGTCGTCGGAACCAATCGATGGTTTCGCGAACAAATGGTTTTGGATCGCCAAACCGAAACACCTCAGCCCGATCGCCCCGGCGCCACAGCGTTAGAAACTCGCGGGCCGCACTCCACCGCCCCGGTTCGGTTTCGAGCAGTCCGAGATGAGCCTTGGACCGGCGCAGCCGCGCCCACAGATGGTCCACCTCTCCCCACCACCACCGGCTCCGGATACCCGTTTCGTACCCGTTCACCCCGGGTTGCGACGTACCGACCGCGGCCGCGAGGAGCAAGACCGGAAAGTTTACACCGGCATCGATCGCCAATTGCAGGGAACCCCAAAACCGTCCGTTCACCTCCATGAGATAGGGGGTATCGCTTCCGCGCTCCACCTTGAACTCGACCATCGCCACGCCGCTCCAATCGAACCGTTCCAACAGTGCCTTTGACTGTTCCACCAACCGAGGGTCCGGCCGAATGCTTTCCCGGTACACGCTGACACCCCCGGCTGGCGGTTTCTCGCGAATCCGACGATGCGACGACACCGCGAGGATGTCACCGTTCCAACGAAGCATGAACACCCCAACGCCCGGCCCGACGACACGCCGCTGCACGAGGAGCGGGTACGCCTCCGGCGGAAGCTCGTCGAGCATCACGCTGAGTTGACTCTCGTCGAACGCGTGGCATACGCGCTGTTTGGAGCGTCGGCCCCGCCCCTCTCCAATCGACCGCGCGGGCTTGAGGACGACCGGGTAGTCGAGGGATGCTCGATCCAATTCAGTACGCTGGTCCGGCGTGGCAATGACGACCTGACGTGGAACCGCGATTCCAAGAGCGGCGGCGGCCTCCAGCACGGCTTGCTTGTCGGAGATGCGGGTAAACGCCTCCAGCGTCGGACACGGGAGACACACGTCGTCAAACGCGCTGCGCTCCCCGAGAATCGCGAGAAGTGAGGCCTCGGTGACGGGAAGAAGCACACCGACCTGCCACCGGTCGACGAGGTCGCGCACCGCGGACACGTATTCGGCGGGCGCGGTAAGCGGATCCGGTACTACGGCGTCGGCCCGGCAGTACCGCGAGGCACCGGCAAGCGATCGGGACCGTGGGGACGAAACGTACGTTTCGTAGCCGGCGTTCCCGAGCGAGCGCACGATCGCAAGCGCCGCCCGTTCTTCACCGTCCGTCACCAAGACCCGTTGCATCAGTTGGCGAGGAGACCGGCGGTGCGCAAGCGAAATCCCCTCATCGAAAGTCCGGCGGGAACGTTCAACCGCGGAAGCGCGTAGTCGGATGGAGACCGCTCGGAGATCCACCCGCCTGAAACGAGCAGCGCCGCACGATACCCGGCACGCGCCGCCTCGGTCTCGACGGCTGGGGCGGAGAGACCGTATGGGTAGGACAGCCACGGAAGCACATTGGCGAATCGCTCGCGAAGCCAAGCCAGCGGGCGGGTCAATTCCGCGTGCATCTCGTCCCGGGTGAGCCGCGTCAGGTTCGGATGGCTCCACGTGTGGGATGCGAGCGTGATCCCGGGAACCGACGCGGCATATTCCAACTCCTCGACGGTGCTTCCGGTGGCATGGGGAGGCGGGACCGACGTCGGTAGGCTCTCCGAACCCGCCCACGCGAGAACCTCTCGATCGTGACCGCGGCATTCCTCCAGACCACGCCGCCTGAGCGTTTCGGGGACGGTTCCTGTCTGCGGGTCTGCGAGCACGTCCCACCAAAAAGGTCGGCCGCCGACAAAGGCCGGTGCGACGAAGATGGTGGCCGGGAGCGCCCGCGCCGCCAATTCCTCCACACCGGTGGTCGTGGCGCCACGGTATGCGTCGTCGAACGTGATTGCTGCACGCGGCCGGTTCCCGCGCGTCCGTGCCTCCAGCAGTGACGGCAGCGGCACGACGTCGTGGGTGCGGCTCAGCTCATCGAGTTGTGCCGCGAAAAGTTCCTGATCGAGATGGAGGCTGGTGTCACCGGTAGCGGAGTCGCCCCGGGGCACGACGTTGTGGTACGCCAGAATGAGCGAGCCGGCCCGATTGAGCATGCGGGCGATCGACGCCGGCCCGCCGCGGAGTAAGACGATCTCGGTCGCGTGCTTCAGCGCGGCTCGCATGCTGCCGCCGAGTCAGGAAAGCGCCGGGCCCCGGCGACGCGCCGCCCGCGTCGCGGACCGCCCGCGACGAACGGGGCTCACCGCGGCCGCTGGAACTGCTTTCGCACGCACGGACGAGTAGAGACCCGTCATGAACGCGGCGATCAAATAAATCGGATCCATGTACGCGAAGGACACGAAAAAGGACGTGACCGCGAAGCCCACGATGGTGATCGGGAGATACCGTGCCGCCATGTAGATGAACTGATGCTCGGGATCACCCCGCGCCCACGACGCGGGGATTCGCATTCGTAGCCTGATCATTGCGATCAAGCCGCCGAAGACGAGAATGAGCCAGAGTACGAGCCCGGGAATTCCCATCTCCGCCCCCGCCTCGAGATAGGAATTGTGCGCGGCGGCCCACCGCAATCCGGTCCCGTAGGCGCGCCGGCGCGCCTTGGTAGAGATCGTCCCTTCGGCCATCGGGAAATTGGCCACACCGATCCCGAATATCGGATACGACAGCATGTATCCCACACCGCGTTTCGCGATCTCGCGGCGACCGTTGACGTCCGTCCAGTTGTAGTCCTCTTTCGGTGCAAGCACCGTCCCCATCTGGTCCCAGTAGCCCTCCGGCGCCATCAGGGCAAGCGACACGAAAAAGACGGCGACCGCCGCCACCCGCTTCACCACCGACACTTCCTTGAGCGTAAAGAGAATTACGATGCCAAGAGCAAGAAACCCGATAAACGCGCCTCGCGACCCGGAGAGGGCGATAGACACGCCAATCCCGACCATCGTGAGCCCGCTAGCCACTTTGCCGATCGTCGAGGACGTCTGAAACATCAGCAGCGCGAGTGGAAAACCGACGGCAAGAACGCACCCGATGTCATTGGCATCGTACGTATGCATTCCAGCGAGTCGCGACAGTCCATCGATTGTCGGTACCGGTTCAAAGATGAAAATGGCGAAAAACGTGACGATGGCGCCGCCGATCA
>JBFIZG010000310.1:0-4697 GCA_041604955.1 Gemmatimonadales bacterium
CGGCTGATGCTTGGGCCGGCGCGCAGCCGTGGACGATACTGTTGAACGCGTATGACACGGCCGCAGATTGCGCTGATGGACGCGGATGACAGAGGCAGTCGCGGATCGATCCGAGGGGCAACTACGCTACTGCGCAGAACGGATTTGATTACGCCAGCCGGCCGAGCGTATGTTACACTCGGGACATGCCAATCACCGCGAAACTGTCCCGTGAGTTCTACGATCGATTCGGCGATGACGCCGCAAACGAGCTAGTGGAATTATTGAACGACATGGACGCGACGTTCAAAGCTGAGCTCCGAGCACTCAATGACCAGAACTTCGAGAGGTTCGAGCGCCGCGTGGCAGAGCTCAAGGCCGAGTTGATCAAGTGGATGTTCTTGTTCTGGCTCGGCACCGTCGCGACAATGTTGGGTTTTGGTCGATTGTTGCTGGGGACCTAACCACAAAACCTGAGGGACGCAGAGTCTGCGGCCGGCGGCATCTGGGCGCCGACGCGCGGGTGGTCGTTCAAACGGTGCTCCGCCGAAGCCTGATCGTTAGTGCACTGGGCATCGCGATTGGTATCGCGGCCGCACCGCTGTTGGGCCGGCTCGTGTCGGGTCTCTTGTATGGCGTGTCGCCCTTCGACCCGGTGACGTACGGCGTTCAGGCGATCGTACTGCTCGGCGTCGCGGTGGAAGCGGCGTATCTGCCGGCGCGACGAGCGGCGCGGGTCGATCCGGTGCGCGTGTTGAAGGACGAGTAGGAAGTTGATTGCTCCAACACGAGAACGTGTGAGCGGCGGACGAACTTCCCGCCCGAGGCGACTGCAACGGGAGCTATGATTTGCTATTATGTGGTAGTTTATAATAGCAGGAGCGATCATGGCGACCGTACAGATCAGCGCCCGCATCGATGCAGCCCTCAAGAAGGCGCTCGAAGAGTATTGCCGGTCCCGCGGCCTGGTGATGAATCACTTCATCCAGGAGGCGATAATCGATCGGCTCGAGGAGCTCGAAGACATCGAAGATCTCAAGGCGATTCGCCACGAACCCACCCGGCCTCTAGCGGAGGTACTCGCCGAACTCAAGCTCGAGGGCTCGGTATAGCATCGAAATCAGTCGGACGGCCGAACGACAACTGGGGAAGCTCAGCCGGCAGAACCAACGCCTCGTCGTCAAAGCGATCGGTGGCCTCGCCGACGACCCGCGACCGAGAGGGTCACGCAAACTGGCCGGCTACGACGATCTCTTTCGCATCCGGGTTGGCCGGTTTCGCATCCTCTAGAGCGTTTCCGGCAAAAAACTCACGATCATCATTTTGAAGATCGGACATCGACGACATGTCTGAGGGTAACCTGGGTATTCAGGTTCATTCCATAAGCGTTCGGAGGTTTTCGACGCCCCAGGGGAAGTTGCCGGGGAGCGAACGGCGGCAAGCGCCCTCACCTCGGAATCACGGGAAGCGCGACGTGGCTCGCGTATTCGGGCCCCCGCTCCACGACCCACTCCGGCGTCCCTTCGGCAGGCACGCGCGCGAACGTGTCTGCGTCTGCGCCCCCGATCGAGATGCGGATCCGGTGCCCGGCCCGAAAGAGGACGGAGGTGGGCAGTAACGCGAAGACCACGTCCTCAACGGCCCCGGGTGTCATCGGCATCGCGTCCGCCTCCTTGTAGGAGTGATACGGGCCGGCGGTGACAAATGGCGGCTCCTCGTCCGAGACCTTGCGGTGTATCAGCCGAATCTGTCCCTCACCGATGTAGAGGACCCGGCCGTCAGGCGTCACGTCCTCCAGGTACACAAAGACCGCCCCGTCTTCGAGCGATGAGCGCATATGGAGGGTGACAACGGGGTGCCCGGTCACCTCGACGTCCCTCTCGAGCGTCTCCGACGTATATGTCAGCAGCTTCGCAGCGGCGGGGGCGCGGTCGGCGTAGACGACATCTCCCGCTCCATTGTTCGTCGCCCAACGATTGCGCGTGCCCGTCGTGTGCGTGAAGTCGACGCGATACGCGTCGGCGCCTGCGTCTGTCGGCGCATCCGTCGAAAGCGTCCCGTTCGGGCCGAAGTACCAATTCAAGTACTCGGTCTCAGGGAGCGGCCAATCGTTGGTCCGCTTCCACGCGTCCTCGCCCATCGTGCGGTACACGAGTTCGTGCTGGCTGCCGCCCTCGCCGCGCACGTACTGCTCGTAGAAGCACAGGTCTTCGAGCAATTGCGTTTCCCGCGTTGGCTCGAGCGGCGCGTCCTCGGGGTTGAACGGGTTCGCATCCTCCCGCGCCCCATGGCTCCACGCCGCGATCGCGGCGCGCTGCGGATTCGACAACGTCATGAAACGGTGGAGCACACCCTGCGCCGTCCCCGCGTCGGTCCAGCTTCCCCAGGAGTAGATCGCCGAGCCGGACCGCTCGACATCGGCCGTATGGGAGTGGATGCCCCACCAATCCATCGAGACGTCGT
This sequence comes from Gemmatimonadales bacterium, assembly GCA_041604955.1. GTDB lineage: Bacteria > Gemmatimonadota > Gemmatimonadetes > Gemmatimonadales > GWC2-71-9 > JBFHWR01. Next base: position 2,443 of record JBFIZG010000310.1, read on the forward strand.
CCCACAGCGGCATACTTTCGTCCTTGTACGTCAACACGCGGAAGGATTCCCACACCGACGGCATGTCGCGCCGACCCTCGATCGCGGCGGCCAGCAACCGCTTGTCTTTGTCGGCGTCGACGGGCTTTACGCCGACCGCCCGGCCGTTGGCTTGCAGCCGAGGCGTGTTCAAGTCCATCTCCTTCACACGAAGACCCCAGTTGGAACCCATGTACGCGTTGGGCACACCGCCGGGGAAATACAGGTCGGTATACGGATCGAAGTCGGGGAAACGGGAGATGCCGGCTCTGAACGCCGGGTGGTTGACCTCGGCAAACCAATCATTCGTGTTGGCCGTGTAGGAATTGCCCCACCCTCCGATGCGTCCGTCCGACCACTGCTGTGCGACAATCCAATCCATCACGTCCCGGAAGTCGAGTGTCTCGTCCCGGGCGCGATGGTGTGGCCACGTTCCGAAGGAGGCACCGGTGCCGCGTGAGTCGCCCCAGACGACGGCATAGCCGTGGCTCGTCAGGAATTGCTGCAGGGCGTTGGGGCCGGCTCCTTCGACCGACCGCCAGTAACGGGTCATCGTGAGGATCGTCGGAACGCGCTGACCGTCGGCCAGGCCGTCAGGCAATACCACGTCCAACGCGATGGGGACGCTGTCTCGCATCGGGACGTACAGCGAGCGTACGGCGCCCGTGCCGTATGCACCGTCCAGGGACAGCCCGCAGGAGCCGAATGTGTAGGACTCACCCGCCCGCGGCGCACCGCATGCGGCCGCCACCAGCAGCGTGATCCCGACCATCGGGTGCAACGTGCGTGGTCGCCCCTCGAGCTGAACACGCATCGACTTTCTCCAGAATCCGAAGACCGGCTGGGCCAAGATCGCGCGCCCAACGGTCATCCCTCACCGTCCGATGTTCAATGCTCCTGCATGCGCATGCCATGGAACGTCCCCACGACGCGTTCTTCGCCGTCGGGCACCATGTAGGTCGCCACCATCGCACCCTGCAACATGCCGCCCGAGAGCACCGACGCCGTCCGAATGCTCACCATCACGCCATCTCGGAGGATGCTCTCATACTGGTCGGTCTGCCCGATGAGACTGTCACCCATGACGGAGACTTGCAGCGGGACAGGATCGCGACCCTCGAGCATCATGACCCAGCCCGACCCGTCCGCCGATCCGGTCATCGTGCTCGTCACCGGGTCGTCGACCCCTTCCAACGTGGTCGTCATCTCCCAGGTGCCCGCAAAGTCCGCGAGCGTGGGGCCAGCATGCTCTTCCGCCGCTTCTTCGGCCGGAGCACAGGCGGCGAGCAAAGCAACTGCGAGCGTCAGTGAAACGAAACGCATTACGTCCTCCGTGTAGCTGATGGGGATTGAGATCGTGACCTCGGGTTCGATGCTACCTTCGGGAACAGCGCTTGGCAATACCGGGCTGCGGATCTCGCTGACCCGCGCGGATCGCGGAGATAGAAGTAAAGTGAGCCACCGATGTGGCGGGACCTGGCCCGGCCCGCAGGTTGCGTGCGTCTGGCGTCCTGCGTCTAGCGTCTGGCGTCCTGCGTCCTGCGTCCTGCGTCCTGCGTCGAGCGTCCTGCGTCCTGCGTCCTGCGTCCGGTCTAGCGTCTCGATAAGCGCCCCGGCGGCCGTAAACGCTACTTCATACGCGCGATGATCTTCTCCGCCTGTTCTCGGCTCAAGCCGAGGGGTCGCTTCGCAAGCGGACCACCGTCTTCGAGGACCGGTTCGCGCCTGCCCAGAGACGGCATGTCTCTAATCTGTAGGAACACCCCGGTGTAGATCGTATCGCCCCAGAGCATCGCCTTCTCGCAGGCGGATTTCCAATCCGTTGGATCGTGGTCCTCGTCCTCGAGCTTCTTCACCCGCTGTTTGAAGAACGGATAGTCGTTATCGAGATTGAAGGTGACACATGGGCTGAAGATATCGACTAGCGCAAATCCCTCGTGCTCGATTGCCTGCGTGATGAGCTGTGTCAGGTGTTTTTGGTCGCCGGTAAACCCACGTGCGACGAACGTGGCACCGTTCATGATGGCGCTGGTGATGGGGTTGACCGGCCGCTCCACGTTGCCGAACGGCGTGCTCTTCGTCTTCATCCCCTCGGTGCTGGTGGGGGAGACCTGTCCTGTCGTGAGACCGTAGATCTGATTGTTCATCACCAGGTACGTGAGATCGACGTTCCGGCGCGCCGTGTGCATGAAGTGGTTTCCGCCGATGCCGTACCCGTCGCCGTCCCCTCCGGTCGC
>JBFIZG010000311.1:0-4688 GCA_041604955.1 Gemmatimonadales bacterium
ATGACGCCGGCACTGGCTTCGGTGCCGTAGAGCGTGGTGGCGGCGGCACCCTTCACGACCTCGACCCGCTCGATATCCTCCGGGTTGATGTCCTGCGAAACATTGACCGCCGCACCGATCTCATCACTCTGTGGTGCGAAGTTGGAGTTGAGACGTACACCGTCAACGTAGATGAGCGGCGTGTTGCTCATCATGACCGAGGAGGTCCCACGAAGCTGAATCGTGGAGGCCGTACCGACCTGGCCGTTCCCCTGCATGACCACGGCACCAGCCGCACGCCCTTTCAAGACGTCATCTAACGAGCCGACTGGCACGTTCTCGAGATCCGCCGCCGAGATGTTGGACACGGCGTTGCCGATCTCGCGTCGGCGGACTTCCCCCGCCGTCCCAGTCACCACGAGCTCGTCCAACTCGATGGCGACACGGCGGAGACGGAAGTTGACCGTGGCCAACTCGTTTGGCTGCACCGTAACCGTTCTGACGAGCGCCGAATAGCCTACGGCAAACACCTGCACGCGCACGTCTCCGACCGGAACGTTTTGCAGCTCGAACGTCCCATCGTTTCCGGAACGCACCTGATTCGTCGTGCCGACCAGTACGGCCCGGACGCCGACTAGGCGGTTGCCGGTGACCGCGTCCACCACGGCCCCGCGCACCGAACCGGTCTGTTGGGCTACGCCGGGTACCACCGTAACCAGTGTGAGTGCAACCGCACCCACCACCGGCAGCAAACGGCGGCCTACCGAACACACCAATTGTTGGAACATATGGAACCCCTTGTTAGAGGATATTGGGAGCATGAATGTCCCCTCGATACAAGAATGCATTCCACGGAGGGTCGAATGAGCCGCCTGCGACGAGGGTCGTCAATCCATCCCCTGAAGACCGGCACCCGGTTGGAGGCTTGACTCCGGAGGGGGCACCAGCCGTGTGCCGTGTTTCAAATAGGATTGCGCAGGAGGTGCGCAGGGAACCCTACAAACTTCGCGGCGCCTCCGCCGGGCGTCAAGAGGCCCCCGAGACCGAATCGACCCACCGAGCCCGAACCGCCTGACAAACGCGGAGACTGGTTCTTTGCTCGGAACATTCCGCCTGCCCTAACGGGTTAAAGGGTGTATGCGACTTCACCCGCGGGTTCTCGTGGCCTGTACGGCCGCCGTTCTAGCGTGCCGGTCCGACCGTGCCGCTCCTGAAGATTCCTTCGACCTCACATGCAATCTCCCGGAAGACGCCTTTTTCTTTGGCGGCGCGGCCCGAGACGGCATCCCAGCCATTGCGTTCCCGGATTTCATCCCGGGGAGAGACGCCGACTTCCTCGATGCTGATGAACGGGTCCTGGGTGTCGTGGTGAACGGGAAAGCCCGGGCGTATCCCCTCGCCATTCTCTGGTGGCACGAGGTGATCAATGACTTCATCGACCAAGACCCCGTCGTGATCACGTACTGCCCACTCACGGGATCCGGGATTGCGTTTGACCCGACGGTCAATGGAAAATTCCGGGTGTTGGGGGTTTCGGGACTGCTCTACGAGAACAATTTGACGATGTTCGACCGGGAGACGGAAACCCTGTGGAACCAGATGCTCTTAGGGGGTGTCTGTGGCCCGGACCGCGGCACCCCGCTCGATCGCATCCCGGTCGTGGAGGCAACCTGGGGATACTGGAAGTCGCTCCATCCGAACACGACGATCATTACGACCGATACCGGGTGGAACATGCCGTACGGAATCTACCCGTACGGCGATTATGCCCGGATCACCAATCCGGTCACCCTGTTTCCCACGTCAGCCTACGACCCGGCCCGGCCCCCGAAAGAGCTCGTTCTCGGTGTGCAGACCGGTGGCGAAGCGGTCGCCTACCCGTTCGGGGTGCTGGAGGAACTGGGAGAAACGGTGGCCCTGAACGAGACCGTCGGCGACCAGCCGCTGTTGATCACCTACAAGTCGTTCGAGTTCACGGCCATCGCGTTCAATCGCGTAGTTGACGGTCAGGAGCTGACGTTCGACATCGTCGACAGCGTCGTGGTGAGATATCAGGACGCCGAAACCGGATCGATCTGGGATCGGCGCGGTGAAGCCATCGAGGGTCCGCTCGCCGGTGCTCAGCTCAGTCTGTTTGAAGACGCATACGCCGTCTACTGGTTCGCGTGGTCGATTTTTTACCCGGCGACCGAGCTTTTCCAAGGAGAGTAGGTAGGGCGACGCATGCGTCGCCCAGCAAACCCACACCCATGCGTCGTCCGAGGATCGCCGTGAGCGACGGCTCAGAATATCCGCGTAAGAACAATGTCGTAAAAGCTGTCGTCCACGCTGTCGGCGGCTGAAAGCGTTTCCGGCGTCAAGATCCAATCGAGATCGCTCACAAAGCTCAGTGACACTTCGTTGAATCGAATCGTGTCGCCCTTCTTGATCCAGCTACCGGCCAGGTTGGCGCTGAAGTCGGTCGTTCCGGTGATAGCGGCGGGGATGAACAACATGCCGTTCACGATGCCGGGTCTCATGACGAGGTCGATCATCGCTCCGGCCGCGAGCGCGTCTGTCACCGTGCCGTCGCTGCTGATCAGCCACTGTGTGGTCTCGTAGTCGAGGGTCGCCTCAGGCTCGGGTTCGGTGCTCCCACACGCGATTGCCACCGTCAACGTAGCGCCGAGGGTGATGAATCGGTGGAGTCTCAGCATGGCACGCTCCGCTCATTGTCGCTCGCCCGGACGGGCTTTTAAACTCCGGCGCCGATGCTGCACAAATACGCACTTCTTACCCGGTTGTCCACCCCACGGCCGTACCGCGCCGCAACATAGGCTCCGCAACGTGCTCGCGCGTCGCTCAACGTCTCGAAAACGAGCCTGTGACGTCCTGTCCGACCGCTCTCCACTCTTCCGCTGTTAGGAGTGTGTTATTCCAATAGAAGTATCTCGACCCGGCGCCGAGAATGTACGTGTTGGTCTCGAACCGGTTGTTGCGTGAGGTGAAGTAGGAGTCGTCGTCCACCTGCTGAATCAAACCCGTCCCGCCCTCCATCATGGTGACGAGGTTGTCGTGGACGAACAGATTGTTCGTCTGCCGGGGGCCGAACGGACCATCGCCCCTGGCCTGCTGGAGTCCGATGATCCCTTCGCGATTGTCCGCAACCACATTCCCGTGTACTTCCACGTCCGCCGAGTGCGCAACACCGATCCCCACCCGATTTCCGGTCACCGTGTTGTTCCGGATGATTGCGGCATAGCTGACCTCGTGCCAGATACCGGGCCGTGTGTTGTCGTAAACCACGTTGTTCTCGTAGAGGGTGTCCACACAGTCGAGGTCCGTCCACAGCCCGGGCCCGACGTTGTGGTGCACGTCGTTGGTGCGAACGATCAGCCCGCGACTGCGGGTGACCTTGACACCGCCCGCCTCCCAACTCACGGAATACCCGGCGTGATTGTTTGCCGCGATCTCATTGCGCTCGATAACGAGCCCAGTGGCTCCAAAGCTGCCGACGCCGAGTTGGCCCTGCGCGTGGACGTGGTTGTCGGCAATCAAGCCGCCGTCGCCAACGATGATCCCGATACCGATTCCGTGATTCAGTCGTACTTCGTTGTGCTGAAACGTCACATCGTCGGAATTGTACGATCCGAGCGCCGGGAGTTGCCCGGCGTTGGCATACTTCTCGATCACTAGGCCCCGCACGATCAGGCCGTGGGATGCCTCCCCCCGGAAGGCAAACGGTGCGACGCTGATCTCGACCCGGCGCCCGGATGGATCGTCGGCGACGTACACCCTGTCCCGCTCGTAGTCGAAAAACCATTTCCCCGGACGCACTTCCTCGCGGCTTGCAACCTGCTCCAACGGGACATCGTCGAAGAATAGGTCTTCCGGAAAGATGCAGGTTTTTCGATCGTCCTCGCAGATCTCGTCCCCGAAGACGTTGGGGCCGTATCGGGCATTCTCCTGGGTCTGATTCGCGACGACCCAAAGCCCACTCTCACGGAAGAATTCCGTCACCGCCACGGCACCGGACATCACCGCACCGTCCTCACCGGTGAAGATGTTACCGGCCTTTGGCTCCACGCTCTGCAGGCGGTGAACCCCTGGTTTGACGATGAACTCGGTTCCAGCAGGGTGGGCGTTCACCGCGGCCTGAAAGTCATGACCGGGGTAGAGCCACACCGAGGGCGCATCCGCCGTCGGATTGACGAACAGCTCTTCACGCCCGGTCTGACCTCGATCGTCCTTGACGGAGAGGGTCACCCGGTAACGCCCTACCTCTCCGTACGTGTGCCGTACCTCGACCCCCGTTGCGGTGCTTCCGTCTCCAAAGTCCCAGTTATAGCTGTGGATGACGCCGTCGTCGGAGGAATCGGCGCCGCTGAACTCGCAGCGAAGATCCTGGCACGTGTAGGCAACTGATGCCGTCGGAGCGTCGTTTCGATCGACCGTGTCGACCGCCGCTCCGCTCGGTGCCAAACAGGCACGTGAGAGCGAAATCAACACCAAGGCCGGCGCGACACTGAATGCGTGGCGGGCGCGCGACCCGGAGGAATCACCCCCGTCGTGTCCGCGCAACACTGGGTTTTCGGCGCTACGGCAATGCGAGCCTAAGGAACCCGCAAGAGGCAGTCGGTTTAGCATCGTGACGATTCGATCGCTTGGTGGATGAAGACGATCGAACGCAAGGATTGCGCCGGTTCAGAGGCCCCTACCGCCCCTACCGC
>JBFIZG010000312.1:0-4623 GCA_041604955.1 Gemmatimonadales bacterium
AGCCGTGCGTCATCTTCAGCAATACCTTCGCGTCAACACCATCAACCCGCCCGGAAACGAGTCCCGCGGGGTCGAGTTCTTCGCGCGGATCCTCGAGGCCGAAGGGATTCCGTACGAAACCGCCGAATCGGCGCCCGGGCGTGGCAACATCTGGGCTAGGCTGGAAGGCGGGAACGAGCCCGCGTTGTTACTCATCCATCATATCGACGTCGTCCCCGCCGACGAGCGGTACTGGGACGACGATCCACTCTCCGGGAAACTCGAGGGCGGATACATCTACGGGCGAGGCGCGCTCGATACCAAGACCGGCGGCATCCTCCACTTGCAGACGTTTCTCGCGCTCCACCGATCCGGCATTCCGCTCAACCGGGACGTAATCTTCATGGCCACCGCCGACGAGGAGGCCGGCGGGTTCTTCGGTGCCGGGTGGTTGGTCGAGAACCGTCCGGAACTGTTCGAAGGTGTCGGGTTCTTGTTGAACGAGGGCGGAGGTGGGGCGTTGATCGACGGGAACCCTGCGTTCGGCATCGAGGTGACGCAAAAGGTTCCCTGGTGGTTTCGCATCACCGCGACCGGACAACCCGGACACGGCTCTCGGCCGCTCAAAGAATCGTCCGTGACGCGGCTGGTTGCTGCCCTCGAACGCATTCGATTGCACACGTTCCGTCATCGGATCGTTCCGCCGGTCGATGCGTTCTTCAAGGGCCTTGCTGGGAACGCCAAGCCGCCGTGGAACGACGCCTACCGAGACATGGCGGCGACAGTTCAGAACGCGGAGCTCATGAGCCGGCTCCACGAGGAGAACCCTGGGTTACACGCGCTCACACACAACACCTGCTCGATGACGATCCTCGAGGCATCGAACAAGATCAACGTGATCCCGCCTCAGGCGTCGGCCGAGTTGGATTGCCGACTACTGCCGGACCAGGACCCGGAGGCGTTCATCGCAGAGCTTCGCTCGGTCATGGCGGACACCTCGATCCAGATCGAGCGGCTCATGGGCTTCACACCCGCCGTCTCGACGACGGACACCGATCTGTATCGCATCATTCAGGGGGTGATCGAGGCCGAGTTTCCCGGCGCTCCGATTGTCCCGTCAGTCGTCGGTGGTTTTACTGATAGCCACTTCTTCCGCGACCTGGGAATCGTGAGCTACGGGTTCTTTCCGACGGTGACGCCACTCGAAGACTCGGGCGGCGTCCACGGCAACAACGAGCGCGTCACCGAACAGAACGTGCGCCGCGGCACTCGGCTCATGTTCGAGATCACACGGCGGTTCGTGAGCGATCGTCCTGCCATGCCCTGAGCCGCGACTGTGCGAGCGGGGCCCGGGGCGCGCATGTAAGCCCGTTGCATTTGCGGGATGTTTTGTTTTTGCCACAGAGGACACAGAGAAATACTGAGGTCACAGAGGGGGAAACGTTCAACATTCAACGTTCAACTTCCAACGTTCAACGCTCACGCCACGCCCTCAGAGCCGCACCTGGTGCTTTATCCATCTGTAACTCTGTGTTCTCAGCAGTTCTCTGTGAACTCTGTGGCAAGCTCACCAGTGATGCGCGTTGAAGCCGTCGCCACAGAGCACACAGAGGGAGACCGAGTCACAGAGGGGGAAACGTTCAACATTCAACGTTCAACTTCCAACGTTCAACGCTCACGCCACGCCCTCAGAGCCGCACCTGGTGCTTTATCCATCTGTAACTCTGTGTTCTCAGCAGTTCTCTGTGGCACACTCGCCTGCGACTGAACTCTGTGGCACACAGACCAGAGTCTGAGCAATGAATCCGACCACCGGTCCGCGACAGGGGCTCTACGCCCGGTTTTTCGCCCGCTACTACGATCGTGTCCAAGCGGAATACGAAAAACACCTCGCCGAACGAAAACGGGAACTGTTTGCCGGGGTGACCGGGACGATCGTCGAGATTGGGGCGGGAACGGGTGCCAACCTGAAATATCTCCCGAGTGACTGCAGCTGGATCGGGATCGAGCCAAATCCATACATGCACGAATCCCTGCGTGAGCGAGCACGCGCGGCGGGAATCGAGCCCAAGATCCTGACCGGTGCAGCGAGCGCCATCGAGGTGGACGACGGTGCCGCGGACATTGTCATCGCGACGCTCGTCTTGTGCTCGGTACCCAACGTGAACAACGTGCTGGCCGAGATCCAGCGCATACTCCGGCCGGGCGGCCGGTTCCTGTTCATCGAACACGTCGCCGCATCGCGAGGCTCGGCGCTCCGGGTCGTACAACATGTCACGATGCCCGCCTGGTACCTCTTTGGGCACGGCTGCCGCATCAATCGAGACACCGGAGCTGCCATCAGGTCGGCCGGTTTCGGCTCCTGCCACATAGGAGATTTCCGGGTGCCCCGACCCGCGGCCGCGCCATGGGTGAGTCCCCATATCGCGGGCCAGGCCGTCCGATAGCCACAGCCTCACCTCCTCCCCTCTGTGTCCTCGATTTTCCTCGGTGACCTCTGTGGCAACCTGTCTAAACGCGGGCACCGCCCAGGCAGCGACTCCAGACGCGTCCTAAGTCTCTATCAGCAAACGACTTAAAACAAAGACACCCACGACTGCTTGCGTGGAGAGCGTGCTGGCCGTAGATTGGTAACCATATGGTTACCTTTTCTACCGATCAGCTGAACCAGACCTTTGCCGCGCTGGCCGATCCCACTCGCCGGGCCATCCTCGCTCGGCTCGCCGAGGGCGACGCATCGGTCAAGCAACTCGCCAAGCCGTTCGACGTGTCCCGCCCGGCCATTTCGAAACACCTCCGCGTGCTCGAGCGGGCCGGGTTGGTGCGGCGCACCAAGGACGGACGCGTCAGCCACTGCGGGCTCGATGCTCGGCCCATGAAACAGGCCGCGGATTGGGTCGAGCGGTATCGGCGGTTCTGGGAGGATCAGCTCGATCAGCTCACACGCTATCTAGAAGGAAAGGAGCAAGACCAATGACCGAAGTAACGGCGGAGGCCGTTCGCCTGACGCGTACGATCAAGGCGGATCGGGAGCGGGTGTTTCGCACGTGGACCGACCCGGCGGAAATGAAACGGTGGGCCGCACCCGAGGGGTACGAGATTCCGAACGTTGAGGTCGATCTACGAGTTGGCGGGTCGTACCGGATCAGAATGGTGAATCCCGAAGGCCAGACGTACAACGTCGTCGGTGTCTACCACGAGATCACGTCACCCGCAAAACTCGTCTACACATGGCAGTGGCTAGAGCCCGAGCACGACGTGGGCGAGACGTTGGTGACGGTGGAGTTCAAGGACGTCGGCGGCGCCACGGAAATCGTCCTGGTGCACGAACGCATGCCGAACGAAGAGGCCCGGAACGGACACGAACAGGGTTGGACGAGTTGTCTCAACCGGTTCGAAGGATTGTTCTAGGTCAGGACGTCCCTCAGGATTTTGAGCGCGGCCGCCGTGTCGTCTTCAGTGAAAATGAGCGGCGGCCGAAACCGGATGGTCCGTGGACCACACGTGAGCGTGGCAAGGCCGGCGTCCCAGCAGTCGGAGCGGACCTTGTCACGCGCCGCGCCGTCTGGTAGGTCGAACGCCAACATGAACCCGCGACCGCGTGCGTTCGTGACCGCGGGAATGTCTCGTTCCAACGCCTCGAGACCTTTCTTGAACACGGCGCCCACACGGGCCGCGTTTTCGACCAGGTTGTCCTGTTCGATGATCTGAAGGATCCGCGCGCACCGCACCATGTTGACGAGGTTCCCGCCCCAGGTCGAGTTGATGCGGGAGGAGACCGTGAAGACGTTGTGCTTGACCTCGTCGACGCGTTTGGTGCTCATGATCCCGCACACCTGCGTCTTCTTCCCGAATGCAAGGACGTCTGGCGTGACGCCGAGCTGTTGGTACGCCCACATGCTCCCGGTGGTCCCCAGCCCGGTCTGGACTTCGTCGAAGATCAAGAGCGCGTCGTGCCGGTCGGCATATTCGCGCAACCGTGTGAAGAACTCGGGGCGGAAATGATGGTCCCCTCCCTCGGCCTGGATCGGTTCGATGAGGATCGCCGCGATGCCGTGCGGGTCGGCCTGGAATGCCGCTTCGATCTCCCGACATGCTTCCTCCTCGGCGGACGCCACGACGCCTTCATCCATGGGGAAGTGGATCGCGGGATTCGAGATCCGTGGCCAGTTGAACTTGGGAAAGTATTTCGTCTTGGTGGGGTCCGTGTTGGTCACCGAAAGGGTGTATCCTGTTCGACCGTGGAACGCGTCCCTGAAGTGCAGGATCTTATCCGCACCACCGTCGACCCCGGCGGCTCGGTTCCGTTGCGCCTTCCAGTCGAACGCGGTCTTCATCGCGTTCTCGACCGCCACGGAACCACCGGCCACGAAGAACAGATGCTCGAACTCCTCGGGCGCCGCCACGCGGCGAAACTCCTGCACGAACCCCGCGTACTCGCGGGAGTAGACGTCGCTGTTCGCAGGGTTGCTGAGCGCGGCCGTCAACAGCGACCGGTGAAACTGCTCGTCGCACATCTTCGGATGATTGTGACCCACCGGCAGTGTGGCAAAGTACGCGTAACAGTCGAGGTACTCTTTGCCGCGTACCGCGTCCACCATCACCGAGTCGTGGGACTTCTGCAGATCAATGACGATATGAAAA
>JBFIZG010000313.1:0-4616 GCA_041604955.1 Gemmatimonadales bacterium
CCTCGATGACCGATTTCCCCAGTCGCTGAATTGCATCCCGGAAATCGAGATACACGCCGATCCCCGACGCTCCCACACCTCGCCCCTCGTCGACTGCTTCCTTCGCGCGTCTGGACGCGATGTCACGAGGCGTCAGATTTCCGAAGCTGGGATAGATCCTTTCCAAATAGTAATCCCGCTCGCCCTCCGGAATCTGATCGGGTGTCCGCTTGTCGCCCGTTTCTTTGGGAACCCAAATACGACCATCGTTCCTGAGCGATTCGCTCATCAGGGTGAGCTTTGACTGGAAGTCGCCGCTCGGGGGAATGCAGGTGGGGTGAATCTGCGTGAAACATGGGTTGGCAAACGCCGCTCCCCGTCTGTGCGCTCGCCAGGTTGCTGTCACGTTGCAGCCCTTGGCGTTCGTCGACAGGTAAAACGCGTTGCTGTATCCGCCAGTGGCCAGCACGACGGCGTGTGCGGCATGGGATACCATCTGTCCCGTCGTGAGGTCGCGCGTGACAATCCCTCTGGCCCGGCCGTTCACGATCACCACGTCGAGCATTTCGGTGCGTGGAAACATCTGGACCGTTCCCAACCCGATTTGTCGCTCGAGCGCTTGATAGGCCCCGAGGAGCAGCTGCTGGCCAGTTTGGCCACGGGCGTAGAACGTGCGAGATACCTGGGCGCCGCCAAACGAGCGGTTCGACAACAACCCACCGTATTCCCGGGCGAACGGGACGCCCTGCGCGACGCATTGATCGATGATGTTGCCGCTGACCTGGGCGAGGCGGTAGACGTTCGCCTCGCGGGCTCGAAAGTCCCCGCCTTTCACGGTGTCGTAGAACAGCCGATACACGCTGTCGCCGTCGTTCTGGTAGTTCTTTGCGGCGTTGATCCCCCCTTGAGCGGCGATGCTGTGGGCGCGACGGGGGCTGTCGTGAAAACAAAAACATTTCACGTCGTACCCGAGTTCGGCGAGCGACGCCGCAGCCGAAGCGCCGGCCAGTCCGCTCCCGACTACGATCACGTCGAATTTTCGTTTGTTCGCGGGATTGACCAGCTTCATTTCGAACCGGTGCTTATCCCATTTCTCTTCTATCGGTCCCGAGGGAATCTTCGGATCCAAACGCATGAGCGGTCCTTTGATCTATTGCACGACCCCGGTGATCACCGAGATCGGAATCGCGACGTTGCCGGTCGTAATCGCGAGCGCGATGGACGCGGCAAAGACACGACGAAAGACGTTGAACTTCGGATGGTTCGCCCCGAGCGTCTGAAACGCGCTCCAGAGCCCATGAAAGAGATGCAATCCCAGCACCACCATGGTACCCACATACACCGAGACGACGGCGGCGGACTGAAACCCGATGACCACGTTGTGATAAGCCGAATTTGGAACGAAGTCCGGGTGAGCCGTGCCAAACGTGAAGTGCATCAGATGATAGATGACGAACCCGAAGATGACGACTCCACCCCAACGCATAGTGAGTGACGCATAGGTCGTCGGCTCCCGATACTGTTTTCGGTATCCCACCGGTCTCGCGTTCACGCTCATCCGGGCCAACTGTACCGCGGCCGTGACGTGAACGATGACGGCAGCCAGCAGTGCGACGCGGAAGATCCACAGGACCTGGCTGTGACCGAACACCGGGGCGCCCACTTCACGAAGAAATTCGGCGTACGCATTGAACTTCTCGGCGCCCTGAAAAATCTTGAGATTGCCGGCGAGGTGGAGAATGACGAATACGAAGAGAAAGGCCCCGGTGACGGCCATCAAGATCTTCTTGCCGATCGAGGACCTATACAGGGCTGTGAGCCGGCCCATTCCTTCTCCGTTGGGAGGTGAGTAAGACGTCAGATGATACTAGGACATTAGGCCCGCGGGCAAGCTCGCCCCCGAGGACGAACGAGCATGTGAGGACACGGGCCCTCGTCTTGAAGAAACGCTCGCGACCGTGCCGGCTAGTCGTCGATGCGGCAGTCCCGCGGTTTCGGTTCGGGCGACCCGCGTGTCCAGATGAGGACAAGTCCGTCGGTTCCATCGTCGATCCTACCACGACGGTACTCGAGCGTGGCCGTCCTCCCTGGACGAAGCTCGACACACTCGATGGAGTGTTGCTGGACGTCCACCGGGGCGGGAACGTTCATCACCACGCCATCGACGACCAAGAGTGGGTTTCGTATCCTTCGCGCACGCAACAACTGCTGCAGTCCGGCGGGCGCACGCTCATCGTGGGTCGCCACGTACACGCTTCGGGTGACGGCTCGGAAGCCTCGGTTCGGCCGCACCGTGTCGGCGGGCGTCTCCTGAGCGAGGACTGCCGGACCGCCGGCGGAACCCGCTCCCGCCAGCACGACCATCCAAATCGCGTTGCGGACGATTCGGTGCTGCCATACGGATCTCATCTCACCCTCCTGGGGCGTTCAGTGTTCCAACACCCCGCGGCCGGCCGGATGTTCCGCGGTCTATGATGGAACCCTGGGGAACACTGGACCACGTACCCACCGACATCGGGTCGGCCGGCGCGCCACCGGATGACGGTGCCGGCTACGTCGCAGGCTGCGTTCCCGTGCGCGCCCGTTCACATGCGTCGCACGGACAGATGGAATGGAGGTACTCGTACGTGTAGATCCCGGTGTCATGGCCGTCACTCCACCCGATCTTGATGGCGTAACTGCCAACCAGGGAAACGCTGAGTGGCGATACGTTCGACGGTACGCTAGCGGGATCGAGCAGCGGCATCCCGGACATCTCATCCCGGCAGGCGGCGCAGTGGCAGCGGAGCCTCAGGTCGCGCGCGGGATACACGGCTTCGTGATCGTCATCCCAGGTGATGACGAGGTGATCGTCAGCCCGGTGGATGCGTTGTGGCAGCGGTCGGTCTGTCACTCCGTTTCAAACTCGACGCTGCGGTAGTTTGCCTCGGCGACTCCGCTCAATCGGCGCGTCGGGATGCTGAGCAGGAAAATAATGACGCCCGCCCCAATGGCGGCGAGAATGACCTTGGCATACCACTGCGGGACGACGAAGATGGCCGAGCTGCCGATCGTGAGCACGATGAGGACGATCGCCGTGATCTTATGCTTCCGGCGCATGGCCCGATGACGGCGCCAGTCGAGGATGATGGGACCAAACAACTTGTTGTTCAGCAGCCAGTTGTAAAAGCGGGCCGACGCGCGGACGTAGCAGGCGGCCGCAATCAGGAGGAAGACCGTCGTCGGCATGATGGGCAGAAACACGCCGAGCACCGCCAGTCCGACGAACAGGTGTCCTGATCCGAGGAGCAAGGCTCGGTTGACGGGAGATCGGGCAACGCGAACCTCGCCGCTATAATCACGCTTCACCGTGTGCCGCTTCACTGCAACCGACTCCGATCGATCCCCGGAATGATCCGCAGCGCTCCGGGGCGGGTTTGGTCTCCATACACCTGCTCGATCTCAAAGAATAGACGGGGGGCTCCGGATCGGCCAGGGGGGATCAGGTGTTCGGTGGCAAGTCTCGGTTTGCTCGTACCGAGGGGTTCATTCTGTGACGGGAGGGACGATGTCACCGACCGCGGTCACCGCTGTCGGCGGCATTCCCGACAGTGACATTCAGGGCTCAGTTCTGGACATCACCGACGGATGCTGGATATTCCCTATCGGATGCTGGATAGTGTGGACATCGACTTTGTTCTGGAGGCGATATGTCACGCCGCGTGTCATGCATACTCCCGAGTTTGACGCTGGTCGCACAGCTCTGTTTTGCGCAGGCTCCTGAGTTCGAAACGACGCGAGTCGGCGATGGGGTCTATCAGTTCCGGTTTCAGTCGCACAACGGTTTCTTCGTAGTGACGCCAGCCGGATTGGTGGCGGTGGATCCCATTTCGAGTGCAGCGGCACGTCACTTTGCGAGTGAGATGAAGCGGGTCGCGCCCGGACAGCCACTCCGGGCCGTCGTCTACAGCCACGATCACCAGGACCACGCCAGCGGCGCGAATGTTCTGCGAGAGGTGTTTGGGGGCAACGTCCCGATCGTCGCACACCAAAACGCGATCCCAAAGATCGCTGCCGCGGCGAGCCCCGACCTCCCACCTCCAGATCTGGCGTTCTCAGACCGACTCACGCTCCATTTCGGAGGTCGCGCAATCGAACTCCACTACTTGGGGAAGAGTCATAGCGACAACATGGTGGTGACGCTCGTGCCCGATGCCAAGATCGGCTTCGCGGTTGATTTCGTGGCCAACGATCGTGCCGGCTATCGGGATCTCCCGGATTATCATTTCACGGATTTTTTCGGAGCGTTGGAGCGTCTACAACAACTCGAGTTCGAAACGATGGTGTTTGGTCACGGCCCTCCCGGCGACCGCGCAGCCGTGCGACGTCAGGGACGTTACTACGCAGAAATCCGACGCGTCGTGAGCGATGCGCTCGATGAGGAATGGACGGAAGACGAGGCGGTCGAGCGGATCCGGTTGCCTGAGTTTGCCCACTGGAGCCGCTACGAGGACTGGTTCCCGATGAACGTGCGAGCGATGTATCGCTGGTTAGCGAGTGAGCGGTGAAGCGACGCGCAACATTCAACGTTCAACGTTCAACGTTCAACGTCCAACGTCCAACGTCCAACATCGAACACCTAGCACCTGACACCTGTC
>JBFIZG010000314.1:0-4608 GCA_041604955.1 Gemmatimonadales bacterium
GATCAGTTGGTCGGCGTGTGTCTCCCCGGCGGGGCGTTCTTCCGACAGGGACTGTGCATAGAACCCGGCGTCGAGCAACGTTTCCCCGTCCCGAGTCACCTCGGTCACGCTCTCCCGAGCACAGTGGTGGTTGGTCAACACGAGACCGTTGGGAGATACGAAGGAGGCCGAACAGTTGGGGAGCCGCAGCGCGCCGAGCCGGGCTTTGACGAACCATGCCGAGTCCGGGGTGATCCCATACGTCGCCGCGAAATATTCCAACGGTGGATACTCGAAGGTCCACATCTTTCCGTCGTCGAAGCGGCCGGCGCGAACCGTGTCGAGGTCGACCCCGAGCAGCGCAGGGGGCCGCTCTCGGCCGGTCACAACGGTCACCGAATCGGCCTGTGCGACCCGGGTCGGGATCTCGGTGGGGATCATGGGCTCCGGAGCCTGCTGGGTCTGCTGCGTCGTGGACCCGCAGGCTGTCAGAACGATCAAGAAGACCGGAGTGACGAACACACTCCACCGGTGGGGAGAAAGGCGCTGGGTCATGGATTTGGTACTCGCGGTAGAAGTCGAGACTGATCGTGCGTCACGGAAAGCTAATTCGTCTGTCGGCGCGATGGTGATTGGTCAGCGGATCCGGCGGAACGCAAGCCATCCTGCGAGTCCGGGGAGTGCGGTCCAGGCAGCCAAGGCGAGGCCGGCCATGGCGGTGGTGCCGCGGGCGCCGAACTGCCCGACCACGGAAGCACCGACGGGTCCCAGCAAGCTGAGGTCCGGATCGAGGGCGCTCACAACGCCGATCCTGAAAGATTCAACGGGGTTCACGAAGGTCCACAACACGAGGATCTGCTCGGGAAGGCCCCATCGGACGAATGCCACCATGATCCCGAGGCTTCCTACGGCCACCAAGACGAGCCACAGGACGATCCCGATGGTCGTGGCGCGCGCGCGCGATTGGGTAAGCGTCGACAGGAAGAGTCCGAGTGCGACGAAGGCCAGCGCCAGCAGCACCACGAAGCCGTAGAGCATCGCAACCAGGCCGGGTGGGACCCCGCGAATCACGGCCACCGCCCCGGCTGCGCCGAGTCCGATGGTAAGCGCGAGAAGCACGGCGACGCTCACCCCTATCCATTTCCCAGCGTAGACCTCCCCGAACGTCACGGGTTGAGCCAGCAGGTATTCGAGCGCACCACTCTCGCGCTCCTCGGCGATGGCTGCAGTCGCGGGGAACAACGCCATGAGTGGCACGAACAAGAGCGCCAGATGTACCAGTCCGGCAAATGCCTTCGCGAACCCCCGGTAGCCGTGAATTGCGACGTTGCCGGCCCCAAACGTGGCGAGTAGGAGACCGCTCAACAGGAAGACACCGGAGTAGACCAGAAACCACCTGGCCCGAAGCGATCCCGCGAGCTCACGTTGGATGAACAGCATGGTCCGTTCTCTCATGGACCCGCCGCCCTCTCTCCACTCCCCTGCGCGAGGATTCCCTCCAACAACTCGTGAAGTGATGGATGCTCCGTCCAGAACGCTTCGATGGGGATGCCGACCCGTCGCAGCTCGACCAGCACGTCAGCTCCAGCGCTGTGTCCGACCTTCAGGCCGATTGCCGCCCCATTTGCAACAACGGCGGGAACCCCATGCCGAGAGTGTAGGTGGTCGCGGGCTCCGTCGCGCTGGGAGGCTGGCACACGCATCCACAGCGTCACCGCGGCACCGACCCGCTCCCAGAGGTCGGGCATGGTACCGTCGAACACGATCCGGCCGTCGTGCAGGACGACCAGACGCTCGGCGAGCGCCTCCACGTCGGCCAAGCGGTGCGAAGCGAGCAGAACGGTGGTCTGGCGATCGATCTGCCGAAGGGCGCGGAGAAACTCCCCGCGGGCACGGGGATCGAGATTGGCGGTCGGCTCATCCAGGAGGAGAAGCGGGACCTGCTCACCGAGAGCCAGCGCGAGCAACACCTTCTGCAACATTCCGCCAGAAAGCTCCCGGATCGACTTGTCACCGTGCTCGTCGAGTGAGAGGCCGAGCGTAACGAGTCTCTCCCGCACCCGCTCGCGGTTGCTCGCTCTGAGGCGGGCAAAGAACTCCACCACCTCGGCGAGGGTTCCGTCGAAGTGCGGCACACGCTGTGGCACGTACCCGAGGTGAGCACGCGCCTCGCGCCCGTCGCTCCTGACGTCACAGCCGGCAATGCTGAGATCGCCCTCGAAGGAGACCAGCCCGAGGAGGCACCGCATCAGGGTCGTCTTGCCCGCGCCGTTCAGTCCGAGCAGAGCCACTCGCTCTCCGGCACCGACATCCAGTGCGACGTCATCGAGGACCCGCTGTCGGCCGAATCGCTTGGTGAGACTCCGGGCGCGGATCATCGTGATCCTCGGAACGGGCGCCGCAGTCCAATGACGACCACGACCGCTGCCGCCGTCGAGAGAAAGAACCCGATCGCCGCGATCGGCGGTCCCGACCGCCGCTCCGGTCGCGAAGCAACCGGCGCCAACGGATCGACCCGAGGACTGGAGTCGACCACGACGGGCTGCGGTGCGAGAAAAGGCAGCACTCGACTCAGCGTATTCAGCACCGTCAAGGCGAGGCTCAGGTTCAAGACCTGTAAGCCGTCGTGCTTCGCGAGGATGTCGTCGGAAAGCCGCTCGAACACGAAGGGCACGTCTCCAATCCCGTCCGCGTCCGTGTCGAATCCGGCGTATTCACTCCAGTAGTTCCGGCTCCACTGGTTGGCGAGGGCGGTCCCACCCCCGGATACGCTCACCGGTTGAACGTTGTCAACGAATGCATTGTCGACGAACACGTTGGAATGCACGGATGGGAGCAACGCGACGGCGACGTCATTGTACGCAATCAGGTTCCGCCGGAAGATGTTCCGGACGCCCGCTGTGTTGGGCGAATTGTCGATGGAAATCCCGACCGCATTCTTGACCAGCGTGTTGCCTTCGGCCGTAATGCGATCAGCATCCTTGAAGCCGAGTCCCCGGCCGGTCGTGCCTCGGGCGGTGGCGAACAGATTGTCCCGGAAGGTGATGTTCTGGGAGTACATGATAAAGGCGCCAACTTGATTGCCGATGAACTCGTTTCGTTCAAAGACATTGTCGTCGCTGTACATGTAGTGAAGACCGTAGCGCCCATCTCTCACGGAATTGTCCCGGACCACCGTACCGTTCGAAAACCAAATGACGACGTCGCGAGCGCGAGAGACGCGGTTGCCGGTTACCTGGCCGTGGTGACTGTACCATAGCCGAATGCCATCGCCTCGAAGCGGGGCGCTGAGGTTCTTCCCCACGATGTCGTTTCGTCGGATGACAACGCTGTCGGTTTGCTTGACGTAGACGCCGAACAGCACCTCTTCTAGCCGATTGTCCTCGACCACCAACCCATGGGCATTCGAGGCCAGGATCCCGGCGTGTTCCCGATACTGCGCTGACCCCGATCCGCGGATCGTGAAACCACGGACCGTGGCGCGCGCGCGGACGAGGAGCACCACGCCCCGCCCATCTCCTTCGATGATCGCACCCGGCTCGCCGACCAGCACGACGGGTCGTTCGATCACCAGGTGTTCGTGATAGATCCCCGGCGTAACGCGCACGGTGTCACCGGTGCGCGCCGCCGCGAGTGCCGCCGAGATTGTGGCATGCTCCCCCTCCAGCCCGACGGTGATGGTCACGGATTGAATCTGAAGGAGCGCGATGAGCGCAGCTACGGTCATGCCGGTGCCGCTCGGAGACTCCGTCGCCATTCGTACAGCACAATCACCGGCCCGATGAGTCCAGCCAGCGCCATGAGCATCGCACCCGCCGCAGGCCAACTCGAGACCGTGAACTGCCCGATGGAGGTGGTGCCGATGACGTTCGGGGTGAAAGGGTCCACCCGCAATGGGGCTTCGGACGACAGATTGTGCCCGTACTCGTACAGCCAGTGCTGCATGGTGTAGATCATCACTGCTCCGAACAGCACGAAGTCTATCCACCCGAGCGCGGCGATGGGCATGCGTCCAACGAGGGCCGTGAGGAGTGCAAAGCCGAGGAAGCGGAGGATGAAGAAAGGAATGAATCGAAACTCGGGGAACTCATTGGCATCGATCTCGTGCATTCCGATGTAATGATTCAGGAGGTTCACTTCCCGCAAGTCGCCGCCCACTGTGTTCGGATAGATGGTGAGCTCGAGGCCCTTGGGGTACTGAGGGGCTTTGAGGGTGATTGTCCACGTGGGCAAGACGATGCTCGGCAAAATGGCGAGCGTTGCCGCCACGATCAGCACGCGGCTCAGCGGGGAGAGCTGTCCCTGGAAGAACGATGTGAGTCGATCCATGGTATCTACTCCCCGCTACTCCCGCTACTCCCGCTCCTCCCGCTCCTCCCGCCGTCCCGGCATTTCCGCGCTGCCACCGCGCCGGATCGGAGGGAGAAGCGGGAAAAAAGAGATCAGCACATGTAGCCAGCTAGCTCCGTGGTTCCACGAGCAGGTATCCTGTCATCTCGAGGTGTAGCGCCGAGCAGAACTCGGTGCAATAGTATGGGAACACGCCCGCCTGATCCGCAACGAACTTGACCGTTTGGGACTCACCCGGTTCGAGACTCAGGTTGATGTTGTGCTTCGTGATGCCAAATC
>JBFIZG010000315.1:0-4607 GCA_041604955.1 Gemmatimonadales bacterium
TAGCAACAAAGATGTGACGTTGGCTCCCCCCTTTAGTCCCTCCTCGGTGAGGGGGGACGGATAACGGATCGAGCGGCCTCGGTGATGAGGACGGATAAGGACCAACAGTTCCACCTCCTCTCTGAGGAGCGGGTCAGGGAGGAGTCGGCATGCAGGAGAGGGTCAAAGGGAGGCTGGCGTCATCCCCGACTACGATGGCCCGAGCCCCCAGTTTCTGCGCTCATTATGGCATCCGCCAATGCCTCGATCGTGGGCTGTTCCACCAGCGTCCTGAAAGCAAGCGATGGACCGAAGCGGGATTCGACTTTGCCAAGCATTTGCAGCGCAAGCATTGAAGTGCCGCCAAGGTCAAAGAAATCATCCCGGATCCCAATGCCGTCGATCTTCAAAATGCCTTCCCACAATTCGACGAGCTTTCGGTGCAGCATGCCCGACGGAGGCACCGCTTCCAATTCCAGTTCTCGCTGATTCGGGCCGGGGTCGGGAAGCGCGACGCGATCCACTTTCCCGTTGGTCGTCAGTGGCAGCCGTTCCAGCTTGACGATCCGTGTGGGGACCTCCTGTGGGAGTAGCGTCTTCAGAAGCAGTGTTCGCACCGCATGCAGACTGGGCGACCGGTTGGATTCGGTACAGACATACCCAACCAGATACTCTCGATCGTTAGTGCCGCGGCACAAGGTAACGGCCGCCTCTCGAACGCCCGGCACGCGAGCGAGAGCATCTTCTACCCTGGTGGTTTCGATCCAGCGACCATCCAGCCGCACCCGGGTGTCGACTCGCCCGAGATGTTCGATGGCGCCGTCTTCGCGAACACGTCCCAGATCACCCGTCCGATAAACGCGAGACCCGTCATCGGTCTTTGCAGATCGAAAAACTTCGGCCGTCATGTCCGGTCGTTTCCAATAACCTTGGGCCAGAAAACGACTCGTCACCTCAATCGTGCCTACCTCACCGTCAGCCACCTGCGTCCCTTCCGGCCCGACAATCGTCACGTCCATGCCGTCGCACGGAAAGCCGACCGGAACGGTATCCGTGTCCGTTGGTGACCGTTGGTCGACAAAATACTGGCAAACGATCCCCGCCTCTGTCATCCCGAGTCCGTTCACGAGGAGCGCGCCTTTTTTGAAATGACGCTGAAACTCGGCGACATCCCGGACCGACGCCCGGTCACCTTCGAGTCTTACGACACGCACGGTCGGGAAGGCGACTTCGTCATCGACTGCATCCAGGATGCTGCGAAAAATCGAAGGGACCGAGTGGTATATCGTAATCCCGTTATCATCAAACCAACGTGCCACGGAGGAGATATTCTCCTTCCTGAGATTCACCGGGTACACACACGCTCCGTTGAGCAACGCCGAGAACAAACTGGAGACGCTCCCGCTAAAGTCTATCGGCTGTAGGAGCGATAGACGATCTGTCGGACTAATGGACAACGAGTTCGTGTAACGCATCACGTTGTGCAAAACATTTCGATGGCTGTCGACGACTCCCTTTGGTGCGCCCGTGGTTCCTGATGTGAAGTACACATAGCAAGTGCAATCGGGTGTCAGGCTTGACGGGGCGTCGACTTGTTGCGTGTCGATGTGGGAATGATTCGCATCGTCGTCAATCAATACCACCTCGGTCCGGGCTTGCAACACTGACCTTGCCAACGCGTGGTGCTTTGCTTCGGTGACCACAAGTTTCGGATCAACACTCTCGACAACCGACCTCAGCCATTCGCGCGGGGATTCCGGATCTAGGGGCACGTAAAACTTCCCGGCCTTGAGCACACTGAGACTGGCAACACACGCGGCGAGTCCTTGGGGCAACACGATGGCGACGGGCTCGCTTCCCATCCCGCAGACACTCGCGATACGATTTGCGACAGTGTCGCTTTTCTGATCGAGGGCCGCGTACGTCAACGCGCCGTCCCGCCCTACCACGGCGTAACGTTCAGCGTGAGCGACGACCATCTTCCGGAATCGACCGGGAATCGTATCCTCGACCTCCGCGAGGTGGAACCTGCGCCATTCGGTGATTTTGAGCCCTTTTTCGGTCTGCAACGCTCGTGTTCGATTCAGATTTCGCGGTCAAGAGTGAGCACTAATAACGAAGAAACGAATGAAATTATTCACTCCCCCCTGTAGTCCCTTCTTTCGACAACCAGCCGAATCAAACACCCCAACGTCATCCCGCACTCGATGCGGGATCCATGTAACGTCTTGGCCAACCTCCGCGTCGGATGGATTCCCGCTTCACCCGCCTTCGCGGGGGCAGGTCGCGGGAATGACGTCGACGGTGGGCGGCACAACGGCTGCAAGCAGACAGGCGCCAAGAGCTACCGCCGCTCCCGGTAGACCACTCCGCCACCCCGGCCTCCACTCACCACGTCCCGGTCGCCATCACCGTCGAGATCAATAAAAACCGGCGTGGAGAACGCCGGGAGTTTAAGTTGAATGACCGCCCTCATCAGATGGTCGACTGACGACCTGTCAACCTCCACAAACACCGCCGCGGCCCCGGTCCCGTCGTTCCGAAAGACCTTCAGCTCGCCTGAATCGGTCCCAACCAGCAGATCGAAATCTCCATCCGCGTCCAGGTCTTCGAACACTGGGAAGCTCCGACGCCCGACGTCGATACTCCCGAACTCATCGCTGACCTCGACAAACACAGGCTCGACTCGTGTCCCGTCATTCCGAAAGAAGTTGATCGTACCCGAGGTTTCGCCGACGAAAAGATCAAGGTCACCATCGGCGTCGATATCAACCAGGGCCGGTGTCGCGTTGCTGCCGCGCGACAACTGCGCAGCGACACCAGGCACCTCTTCAAACTGCAAACGCCCGCCAGAGGTCACGTTGCGATACCAGCTCAGCTTGTTACGCCAGGTCCCAAGCAGCATGTCGAGATCACCGTCGCCGTCGAGATCACCGAGTGCCGGTGCGTAGTGGTACGCCTGCGCAAGATGCAGCGTGTCGGAGAGCTGCCAGTACCGGTTCGATGCGTCGCCCCGCATCTCGAAGAAGTACATACCCGACGTCTGATTGTCGAAAGGCTCGATCTGATTCGAGAGCAGCAGGTCCGGATCACCGTCACCGTCGAGATCGCCGATCGCCGCAATACTCTCGGCGCCTACGTCGACCGTATTGATGAAACGCCTGGTACGTACGGCGAACTCGCCCGGTGCAATCTGCTCGATGAAGTAAAGATTGTCGGCCGTCGTCGTGTTCGCGTTGAACGCACCGCCAAGAACGCCCATCACAAGGTCCACGTCACCGTCGCCGTCGATGTCGCCAGGCGCAGGCGCGTTGTAACCGCTGGTTCGAACCGGATCGCCGTCGGGAAACGGTGAAGGCTGGCTATCCATGGATACCTGATCACATGAGCCGCGATTCTCGATCAGAAGAAGGCCCGGTTCGAAATAATCGCCCCACAAAAGATCCTGATCGCCGTCGCCGTCGATGTCGGTGAAGGCCAGCGTGTTTGCGCCGTGCCTCGACCCGAGCACCTGGCCGATGATCTCGATGCCCTGGAATCGATCGCCCTCAAAACGGAAGCGTGGAACGCCACCAATCGCGTTCGCCCATTCGTAACGCGTCACCGTGCCCTCGAGCCTACCGATGAAAAGATCCGGGTTTCCATCGCAGTCGATGTCCGTGACGTTGGGGATGTTCTGTCGATCCGAAAAAATCGGTGAACCCTCTACGTCCTTGAGTGAATCCGCAACCTCCTTGAACGAAGTGGTGCCCCCGACTCCGGTGTTTCGGAGAAAGCGCATGTAACTGTATGGCTGTTCCGCGAGCAGGTCGAGGCGGCCGTCCCTGTCGAGGTCCGCAAAGCGAAACCACTCGCCGACATCGAGGTCTCCGAACTTCGCCGTGCGAAATACGAAGGCAGCACTCCCGTCGCCGCCTACGTTCTCAAATAGCATGACCGCATTCGGCTCCTCCTGAACAAAAAGGTCGAGATCGCCGTCCGAGTCGATGTCGATCAGTTGTGGTCGCGGCACATTGAAGCCACCGAGAAAGGGGTGTTGGTACGGACGGCCCTCAGGATCACGTATCGCAAACGGCCCGTCGACATTGGCGACGAAGTGCGGTTGGACGCTCCGTGAGCTGTCGCTGCCGGCGATGCCCGATGGAGACGAGCACGCCGCCAGCAAGAGCAGCCCGGCGAAGGCGGCAGCTACCGCTGCGATCGCATTTGCTCGCAACTGACGCATCCGATCACCACGCCTTCCTTGCGCCGACGCCCGTTGCATAGTCGCCGACTTCAAGCACTTTGATGATCTCGTAGGTGTTCGCGTCGATAATCACGACCGTTCCTACGTTCTCGTTATCCGCAAGCTTATGTCGGGGCACGTATTCACCCTTCGTGTTGTTGTTGGTCACGAAGAGGTATCTGCCGTCTGGCGACAAGACGGACCCGTGCGGCTCCGCCAGTCCCTTGCCCGAGATTTCTGCAACGACCTCGACACTGTCGGCACTCACAACGCTCACCGTGTTTGACCCTTTGTTCGGCACAAACACGACGGCGCCGGTCGATGAATAGGTCGGATGCCATGGCATACGGCCCACCTGTACCGTGCTACGAATCAGGACATTCGGTGCATCGGCGACGTCGAA
>JBFIZG010000316.1:0-4597 GCA_041604955.1 Gemmatimonadales bacterium
GAGCGGTGAGTGTGTAGTTTCCCGTCTCGCCGGGGTCATACGACGTGACGATGATCTTCCACTCTCCAGGCGTCAATGATATCAAGAGGCCTGCGTCGGTCGAGGAATCGCTAAAATCATCATTCTCCGTTTCCCGTCCCCGGGGGCTCCGCACGATCAAAAGCGCGTCGAAGTTGGGTGCGGACTCGAGCACGATGGTGACCGGCCCATTCCCCGTTAACAGATACTCGTCAAAGTACTGTCCGGATGGCAGTTTCCCATCCGTGCTCTCCAGGGTTCCTTTCCGCGTGTTATCGGTGCGTGTGATTGGATCCGGGTGCTGCGCCGCCAAGGACGCCGGCGCCAACATGATGGCGCACAGCATGAGTCCACGTGCATGCCGAAGTGTCGAGCGCATTTGCTACTCCTGCGCATCGCGGCGCTCTTCCTGTCCAGTGGGGTGCGCGCCGCATGCGCGCCTCGGGGATGGCTGATTCTCGCGATCGGTGCTGGCTCGCGAGCCGACGCTCCAGTGTCGCCGGCGAATATGCCGCTCAAGGTTAATATCCCAGACTGGAATGCGAAACGGCAAGGTGCTCGTCACCGGTGGCGCGATAACGGCCGTTTCGTCAGACCCCGCCGAACCGGCGCACACCTCGCTCATGACTTCCGCAATCTCCAAAAGCGAACCGGCAGCGCTTCGGTGAAGCGCCATATCAGACGTCAGGCGCTTCGGTGAAGCGCCATATCAGATTGCAGATTGCAGAGCGGTGATTTCAGATTGCTCTAACCCTTGAACACTGCGGCTGAGGCTGGCCTCGAGGACACCTACGATCCAACCAGATCTGCAATCGCCAGTCTTGCAATCAGTAATCTGCAATCGTATGACCGGGTGGCTCGGACGGGCGGCGATTACTAATCGGCGAGCTGCGATTGGCGAGTGTACGCGTCCATCCGTCATTTCTCGCGGCTGAGAGCCGCGGCTCGGCTACTGTCGCTCAAGCGACATCAATTCTGAATCCGATCCATTCGATTGCACCTTTTCCCTCGACAACCTCCCCCTTGAGAAATCCGTCGGGCCGTCTCAACTTCTGAAGGACTCTAGACCATAGTGAGTATCACTGCCCCCCTAGGAGTCGTCATGAGGCGCGTGCGACCTCTCCCCTTGGTCCTCGTCATGACCGTGCCCGCACTGCCGGGTACATCGCCGGCGACCGTTGAGCCGCAGGGATTCGAGATACTCCCGCAACCGAAGCACCTGACGCTCGTCGAGGGAGACGGACTGATGTCTGGGGGCCTGCACACTCTTGTGCTCGGCCCCGGTACGAAGCGGCCAGCGGTTCTGCCTCCCTTGCTGGCGCCGCTCACGACGGGTAAAGGGACGGAGGGGGAACCGGGCGTCCTCTTCTTGTCGATGGGGAATATCGGACAGACTCCTACGCATCCTGAGGGGTACGAGTTAATCATCGCCGACGGTTCCGTCCGGATCGGCAGCCGCGGCGAAGCCGGCCTGTTCTACGGCACCCAAACGCTCCAGCAGCTCCTGGAAGACGGGCGCGATCGGGGCATCGACATCCCTGCGTTGCATATCGTCGATTGGCCGGAGGTCGATTACCGGGCCGTCCACTTCGACGTCAAGCATCACCTCGACCGGATGCAGTACTACTACGATGCGGTGGATCGCCTCGCGGCGATGAAGATCAACGCGGTGATCTGGGAGTTCGAGGACAAGCTGCGTTACCGCCGCCACCCCATTGTGGGCGCGGACCACGCCATGAGCATTGAGGAGGTGGCCGCGCTTACCCGCTACGCGCGGGAGCGCCATGTCGAGATCAGTCCGTTGGTTCAGGGACTCGGACACGCCTCCTTCATCCTGAAGCACGAGGAGTATTACGAACTGCGCGATGATCCTGCCAGCGATTGGGCCTTCTGTCCGCTCAACGAACGTACTTACGAGGTGCAGTTCGAACTCTATTTGGACGCAATAGACGCAACGCCCGGCAGCCGCTATCTCCACATCGGGGGTGACGAGGTGGAGGTGGGGGCCACGGAAACGTGCCGAGCACCGGGGCTTTCCTCTTTCGACCTACTGATGCTGTGGCTGAAGCGCGTGACAGCTTTCGCGACCGAGCACGAGCGGATCCCCATCATGTGGGACGACATGCCGCTGAAGCATGCCCGCGTGTACGGGATCCCGCCCGATGGCGAGTACGCTCGCCGCTGGGAGGAGGGCTGGACCTGGCTCTCCGAAAATGTCGATCTCTTCCCGAAGAATGTCGTCTACATGCGGTGGAGGTACGACGATCCCACCTATCCGTGGAATGTACGGGCGCTCCAGTGGTACCGAGAGCAGGGGCTACGGGCCATGACCGCATCGGCGGCCCAAGACTTCTGGCCGCTGCACCCACGTAATGGCGGCAAGGTCAGACCGATCCGCGATTTCAACAGGCTGACGGCGGAATACGAATTAGAGGGTAGCCTTTGCACTGCCTGGGATGACAACTCGGTACACATGGAGTTTTATTGGCGCGGCTGGGCGGCCCACGCCGAATACGCCTGGTCGCCGCACGGACGAAGCATCGCCGAGTTCAACGCCGCCTACGGACAACGACGCTTCGGACCCGCGGGGCGGGAGTTGGCACCGCGAGTTCACGACGGCCTCGAGGCAGCGCTTACCGTCGGTGACACCATCTTTGAGGTGGAGTCGGAGGGTCGGTGGTGGGCCGGGTGGGATAGGGCGTTGGCCCGGGAACCCAACGATACGGTGGGAACGCCACTCGAAATGCCCGACCCGGGCGCACCGGGGGTCTGGAGCGGGCATAACGCCCAACGTCTAGCGACCGCGCGCACCGAGCTCGATCGTTACGATGCGACGGCAATGATGCTCGGGCAGCTGATGAGCGACGCGACCCGCGGGCGCTTTGCGCTGCGTCTGATGAGCGCCCTGAACGACGTGCAGGCCTCCTCATGGCGGTTCTTGCTCGCTATCGCCGAGTGCGACACGCGGGGGCGCGATGCGTGCCGCTCACACCTGCTCACCGAGGTTGAGCGGTTCCGAGATGCTGAGATGCGCTTTTTGGCAATCTTCGGGGAGACGCGGTTTCTGGCCAATCCCCCTGGCTACCGGTTCGATCAGAACCAGGCAGGCCACATCGCCAACATGCGGAACGATTCCTCGTGGATCTTCGCGATCCAACGGGCCTACGTTGAGCGCATGCTGGTTTGGCTCGGCGACCCTTAGCGACGCCGCTTCTCGCAGATCAGAGCCACGACTCGGCTGCTGTCAGGCGCTTCGGTGAAGCGCCATGTCAGATTGCAGATTGCAGAGCGGCGATTTCAGATTGTTCTAACCCTTGAACACTGCGACTGAGGCTGGCCTCGAGGACACCTACGATCCTATCAGATCTGCAATCACTAATCTGCAATCAGTAATCTACAATCGTTACTTCCGTGTCCCGGCCAGAGCCGCCTCCAGTCGCTGTAACGCGGCATCGAGTCCGGCAATAGTCGCACGCAGTTGTTCGTTCTCGTCCCGCAAGTCCCTCGTCCGCTTCTCCAACGCCTGCACCGCCAGCATGTTGATCCCGTCGATGTCCACGGTGTTGATGCGCGTCTCGTCTATACCCAGGTCGAACGCGGTGTAAAAATCCTGGGCGATCGGCCCAAGATGGCGTATCGAGGCATCCTGCGTCTTGTAGTTCCAGCTCTGGATGGGCATGGCGGCGATGGCAGCAAGCACCTGCTCGCCGTCCTCGTCCTGGAAGTTCTCCTTTGCGTTCACATCCGAGGTGCAGGCCCAGGTACCTGACCCGGCCTGGAGGCTACACCCGGTGCTGAGGTCGGAGCTCGTGTAGAGGTTGAGCCCACCCGAGGCTCGCACTGTAAACGAGTGGTGCGCCGGAGCGTGAACGGAGAAGCCGGTGGAAGCATCTCCAAACACAAAGGCGCCGGTTCTCCCATTGGTGGAGGCATGTGACCCCATCGCGGTGGAATTGTCGCCGCTGGCAATGGTGGCGTAACCCATCGCAACGGAGTAGTTACCGCTCGCGGTCGTCTGACCGCCCATCGCGGTGGACAAAATGCCCACGTTGGCATCGTCCCACTGTGTACCAGCCGCCCCTGCCCGGAACGCGGCCTTGTTAATGTCCCAGAACATGCGGGAGTCTGGGAGGGGGATGCTGGTGCCAACGGCGGGGATGGCGGCCATCCCGATGGCTGGTGGACTGGGCACAGCGTTGATCGCCGTCTTACTTGGTGACTTCGGTGAAACCACCGGTCCCACCAGCGACTCGTCACTGTACGACTCGTCGCCACAGCCCATTGCGAGCGTGACGGCAACGAGAGCAAACAGTTGGCGTTTCATAGTACCATCTCCGGCAGCAATGAAGTGGTCTCTGTTGGTGGCTCAGGCTCGTCGTCAGGCAGGCGTGAGTGGGGGAGCGCGTCTGGATAGCGGCGTGGCCGTCAGCCACGGGTGGTGCTGCTTGTTTACGATTTCTTCAATAGTCGAACCGAAGCGTAACGAGAGCGTGAGATTCTCATGAAGGATCACTTGTGTGGCATAGCCGCGGCAGCGAGTAGCGTCGGAGACGGATGGCGAGTCCGGTGGCGCTTCGGC
>JBFIZG010000317.1:0-4590 GCA_041604955.1 Gemmatimonadales bacterium
GCCGCCGCGCGGTTTGCGGCGCTGGGAGAGCGGCGATGGCGGCCCGCGATGCCAGTACTCGCACTTTGTTTGATTCCCCTCTGGGGCAACCACTTGAGCGCCAGCCGGAGCGGCGAACGTCTTCCGCGGGACGTCGCGTGGGACATCCTCCAGTCGGTCGAGCCATACGGCATTCTCATCACGGCCGGCGACAACGACACGTTCCCGCTGTGGTACGCGCAGGAAGTCGAGGGCGTACGCAAGGACATCGTCGTTGCAAACCTGTCGTTGATGAACACCGACTGGCACAACCGGCAAATCAAACGGCGCGAGATCTTTCGGTTCGACGAGTCCGAGAGTATCCCACTGTATCGCGGGGGGGACTGGGTCGCCCCGACGGAGAGCCCGCTGTCACTCTCGTATGAAGAGATCGATGCGCTTCCGCCGTATCTGGAGATCCGAGAGCGCCGGTTGTTTCGTCATGACAGCATCGAAGCCGTGATCGAGCCGGGGTTCTTGGAGCGGGCGGACTTCGTCACCTTGCAGCTCCTTCGAGACAACCTGGGCGCGCGGCCGATTTACATCTCGCGCACCACCGGCAACTACGGCGAACGCATGGGTCTCGCGCCCTACCTGCTGGGACAGGGGTTGGTGCGAAAACTCATGCCCACGCTCGTCACCGACTCCGACAGCACGGTCCTGATCGGGGGCCTGGGCTGGATGGACATCGAGCGAACCGGCGAACTGTTGTTCGGTGTCTACCACGCCGAGTCTGCGGCGCGGGAACGACCGTTGGGTTGGATCGACATTCCGTCCGAGAGCATCTTGTCCCTGTACGGGCTGTTGTACGCCGCATACGCCGAGGCGTTGAGCAGCCGGGCGAGCGATTCCTTGGGGACCGGACTCGATTCGACAGCGGTCGCGCGCATCCAAGACGCTCTGGAGTTGTCGGATCGCATCTTTCGAAATACCAGCTTCCGATAGCCGATCCTACCCGTCGCACCGGTCCAACTACCGCGTTCGGCGAATACGCCTAAGACAATGTCATATAAAGAGTTACAGAGTTCGGCACGTGTGTTGCCTCTCATGTGCAGCGGACATGCAGACACACGCGATTCTCCGACTGGCCGCGGTTACCGCGGGAGCACTGGCGGTCATGCCAAGGGGCGCTACGGCACAGACCGCCCGACCACTCCTGGACAGCCATCGGCCCTCGGCCGTTCACCTCGTCATGACAAAAGACGTCACCGACGAGCTGGGAGCCCTGGCGGATTCGCTCGACGTCGAGACGGTACGCTGCCTGGTCGGCATCAAGCGTGGCAAAGGGGTCGTCGCGGATCTCGTCTGGAACCCCACCGGGGTGTCGGACCGATCCTCCGGGGACCAGGTTTGGCGATGCCCACTGGCGACCGTAGCGCTGTGGCGGAACCACCCGGTGGGTCCTGACGAGCGACCGGCGCAGGCGTGTAAGCTCTCGCGCGCCGAGATTCGAGACGCAATGCGACCGCGCTCTCCTGCCATCCAAATCGTGCAGGTAACGTCGCGGGTCGCGTGTTGGTGGACACACGCACAGATCGAACTTCGCACGGATTCGACGGTGCTCCAATCGCTTCCGGGGCAGCGACGGGGTGATCCGGCAGATACGCCTCGCACACCGTGCAACGGTGCGGTAGCCAGGGGAAACCACTGCGCCTGATCGCGCTTCTGCGAAGCGCCATTTCAGAATGCAGATTGAAGAATTCCGATCGCAGATTGATCGGTTGGATACGACGCCTGTCCGTCTTACCGCCTGTCCGCCTTACCGTCTTACCGTCTTACCGCCTTACCGTCTTACCGTCTTACCGTCTTACCGCCTTACCGCCTTACCGTCCTACCGCTTTACCGCCTTACCGCCTGTCGTCATCGACTACGAAACGTCCCGTTCACGTCGTGGCCGTAGGAACGCCATTCATCGGCGGTCCTACCGTTGTTCTCCCAGTGGAAGTACTTCGGCTCCGCGCCGAGTAGGTAGGTATTCCGCTCGAACCGGTTGTTGCGGGTGGTGAAGTAGGAATTGTCTCCGACGTATTGCCGAAGCCCTGTAAAGCCCTCCGCCATACTGACGGTGTTGTCGTGAACGTAGAGATTCCGAATCTGATACGGCCCGTAACGCCCGTCTCCGCGGTCGCGTTGTACACCCATGATGCCGTTTTCATTGTCGGTGACCGTGTTGCCGTACACCTCGACATTGGGCGAATGGGCGACGACGATACCGCCTTCACCGTTTTCCAGGGACGTATTGTTCCGGATGACCGCATCGTAGCTGATCTCGTGGTAGATCCCCATACGCACGTTCGCCACCGTGAGATTGTCCTCGTACAGCGTTCGAATATTGTCGATGTCCGTCCACAGGCCGGGGCCAACGTTGTGATGCACGTAATTGTCGCGCACGATGAGGTCTTCGGTCCGCACGAACTTGGAGCCGCCGGCTTCCCAAAACATGGAGTATCCGGCGAATCCGTTGTGGGCAATTTCGTTCCCTTCGATCACGAGGTTGGTCGTGCCAAACGTGCCGACCCCGAGTTGCCCTTGGTGATGCACGTAGTTTCGGGCGATGCGCCCGTTGGCGCCGCCCATGATGGAGATGCCCTTCCCGTGGTTCAGGCGGATCTCATTGTCTTCGAACACGACGTCGTCCGAGTTGAACGCTTCGATGGCCGACATCTGGGCCGCGTTGGCGTATTTCTCGATCACCACGCCGCGCACTGTGAAGCCGTGAACGTGGTTGCCCCGAAACGCGAACTCGGTCGTGCTGGTCTCGACGACGCGCCCGGTCGGATCGTCACCCATGTAGATCTTGTCGGCCTCGTAATCGAAGTACCACGTCCCGGGTCCGACCTCCGAACGGCTGACGACCTGCTGCAGCGGCACGTCGTTCACGAAGAGGTCTTCCGGATAGATGCAGCCCTTGCGACCGCTCTTACAGACTTCACTTCCGAAGACGTTTGGCCCATACCGGGGATTTTGCTGCGACTGTCCGGTGGCTACCCACAGGCCGTCTTCCCGCTCGAACTCGGTGAGAACGACCGCTCCGGAAAGGATCGCGCCGGGTTCACCGACGAACTCGTTTCCCCTCTTGGGTACAACCTGTTGGAGTCGGTGGGTGCCGGCCTTGATCAGAAACGCCGTGCCTGCCGGATGGACGTCGACGGCTGCCTGGATATCCTGCCCCGGGTAGATCCAGGTTGAAGGAGCGTCCGGGGGCGATGGCGAACTGATTGTGACCGTCGCTGTGTCCGCGGACCGTGCATCGGCTGCGACCACCACCCGGAACCGTCCCGGCTCGTTCCCGGCGACAAAACGCCCCTCGTCATCAATGACACCACCGGTCGCCAGCCAATACACCCGGGAGGAGACCGATTCGCCCCGATCGTCCCTGACGTCCGCCCTGAATGTGTGCGCCTCTTGCGGCCCGAGCGTGACCTGTTTGGGGAACACGATGACCGTCGCAGCGGAGGGCTCGGTTTCTTGGCGCGGCGTCCCCGGCATGACCAGATCGCAGCCGAGAAGCCCGGTCAGGAAGAAACAGGCGGCCGGCGCCACGGGGACACTGGGGGTACACAATCGCGCAGAAGAACCGCAGAGTTTCTTGGGATTAGATCGATTCGGGCGGGAATGTCGCATCAAAATCATTCGGGTTGGGGATGGGCCGGGGTCCCGAGCTGCCCCGTGCGTTTGATCACAATATTGCGGTGAGGTGGGGACGCTACTGTGATTCCGGTCACGAGGTGTGAGGATTGTATACTAGGTATCAAATCCTCCCCCCATCGGCCAACGAAACCCTCGACCCTCTAACCGGTGGCCTCCGCGCGTGGGTCCACTGCGCGTACCGTTACGACGTCCGAGGCCGGGGGGCGAGCGGCCAAGGCCAACTCGAGCATCCGTCCCGAGTCAGACCTGTTGAGCTCCGAAAACCCGACCTCCTCGAGCACACTCCACAACACTCCGTTGCGCTCCGTCGGGACGAACGTGGCCTGCAGCCGATCGTGGCCCCGGTCGCGAAGCACACCCCTCAGCCAACCGAACCAGGCGTGTTCGACCTTCTTCTGCGCCACCCGGCACGAGAGCACGAAGTCCACGAGCTCCGGGACGTCGCCCGACAGCCGCACCGTCGCAAACCCAACCGTCCCGTATTCCCCAAACCGGTCTCCGCAGCGGGTCGCGATGCAAAGCAAATCGGGATTCGCGAGACACGCCAGGAACTCGTCTTCCTCGTAGCGGTGCGTGGAGAGGTTGAGCTGGTTCGACCGTTGCAGCAGCTCCAGACACCGCTTGACCTGTTCCGGCTCCTGGGGGGTGAAGACCGTTGCCACCATATTGCAGCTTCGCAGAAACTCGTTGTAATCCGACCCGAACGTCTGCGCGATCTTTTTTCGCTGTGCTTCGGCCAGGTAGGTGAGGCGACGGTTTCGGCTGTCCGCGGTCACGAGAACGTCGAATTCGGCACCGTGCAGCAGACGATCGACGTCGGCTGCATCGTAACACCGCACCTCCGGTAAACGGCTCTCGACCTCACCTCGCTCGAACGCCGAATCGTCGATGAAGGCGAACGTGTCAACGTTGATGTTCAGC
>JBFIZG010000318.1:0-4589 GCA_041604955.1 Gemmatimonadales bacterium
GAAATCGACCTGCCCGAGGGCCGTGCGGCCATTCGACACTTCGCCGAGCTTCAAGACCGGCTCGAAGACGGGCGTCGTGACCCAGGCAACGTACGTGGCGTAGGAACCGAACGTCGCCGGATCGGGCAACCCCGACACCCACGTCGTCAGCCGATAGGCATGGTGCCCGTCGGCGGTCACCGCGACGCCGAACGGCGTGGGGATCCGCCCGAGTTCGGCGACGCCCACCGCGGTACCGCCCACGCTGGTTGGGTGGAGGTCGATACAATAGAGATCGGACGCCGTGCGCCCCGCCGCGCCGCTGTCCGTGGCCATACTAGGCGAGGCGGCTGACACCGCCCCTCGCTTCACGATCGTCCGATTGGCGCAGGTAGCCGACACATCCGGAATCACCTGGGCGCTCGCGGACATGGGAATCAGCACGCACGTCCAGATCGTCGAAATCCGCCGCATCGCGCGCGCGTGCGCCACGTCAGCCACGTTACGGCACCGGATAGTGATCCGCGTCCGCATACACGATGAGCCAATCGGCGCCGCGACGCTCCCAGATGAGCGTGGTGGGTCCCCAAAGCCGGATCGTTTCGCCAGCTCCCGTCACGATCGAGTCGCGAAACGTGAACGAGACCAACGCGGCATTCGAACCAAGGGCGCGCACGGCGACGTCCCGCCAAGCGGGCTCGAAGTGCCGCAACGTCCCCATCGTTTGGCGAATGTCGCCAACGACGTCATCATACGTCCGACGCACGCCGTCGTTGTACATGTAGAAATCGTCTGCCAGGTGCGCCACGACCCGTTCTGCGTCCCGAGCGCGCTCGGCGTCCGCGAAAGCCCGAGTCGCCGAATCGACAGCCGCCTCCAACGAAGCACGCTCCGCGTCACCGAGCGCCCCCCGGGATGTGCAGCCAACCGCGACCACCAGCCACAGAAAACGGAACGCCACCCTCAACCAGTTCCGGTTCACCGCGACACGCTCCCGCCTGGCGGCGGGAACACACCAGCCACAGCCCACCGATCCCGCGATGTCGCGAACCTTGACACCGTCCAGGGCAAATCGTCGAATCGGAGCATCATGCCTAAGATGACCGGAGGCGGTCGATTCTGCGAGACCCAGGGCTGAGACGTGGGACCCTGTTTCCTCTGACACGGATCCGGCGACGCTGACCGGGTAGACAATCGGCTTCGGGACCACAACTATACGAGCATCTCCAGGCGAGAGCGATCACGATCGGGATGAGTGGACACAAGAGTACACGCAGATACGAGCTCACGACCGGCGAGGAATGGAGTGTGCTCGGCTTCTACCACGAACTCGATGCCGAACATAACCGCTGGCGGCTGATCGGGTCCCGCACCGGGCTGCTCACGCTGGCCCGGATGATCCACAAGTATGCGAGCGGCCCGCCGACCTCGGGCGAACGCCCTCCCCTCGAAATCGGGCCGTTTCAGGATCTCAAGATCCGCGAATGGGAGACCCCGGGCATCGACGACGAAAGCATTTACGGCCCCCTCCAGGACTTGCGGCGTCTTGCCGAATTGATCGAGACACGGCTCGCTGGTACGTCGCCTCACTCCCAAGTCACTATCGGCCCTGACTACGTCCCGACAGCGGAGTATGCGCTGCGGTTCGAGGTCATGGAGGATACGTTCAACGCAGCCGCCGCCGTACCCGCGCCGGTCGAGCATTCGGACGCGCCCGAAGCACCCGAATCGTTCTCCTTACCGCCAGTGCCATTCAAGTTTCACGAGCCGGACGGGTTCTTGACCGAGAGTGACGGGATGGTCCGATTCGAAGACCGCTCGATCGTCCTGCAATACCAGACTCGGGATGCCTTCATCGGTGCGATTAAATCCGACGTGCAGGAGGTCGAACTGCTGTGCGACGAGATCGCGTCGATCCGATTCAAGCGGGGAATGTTCGGCGCAAAGATGGCGGTCCACGTACACGACATGAAGACGGTGGGAAAACTACCGGGCAGCAAGCTCGGACGGTTCAGCTTGAAGTTCAAGCGGGCGGACCGTGACGACGCCGAACACTTGGCGACATTTCTCCAGCGACAGCTGGACGGCGAATGGGAAGAGGGATGACGCCACCCCGCTCGATCGCCGCACTCACCAAGACTAAGAGCAGCGCGTAGAGCGCTCCGAGGAACCCATGGCGCGAACCAAACGGCTCGGACTCACGGTATTCATGAACGGGCTGGTGCGACGAAACCCAGGTCAGACCGAGTTTCACCAGGCCGTCAAAGAAGTCGCGCAAACCGTCATTCCCTTCATCAACGAACATCCCGAGTATCGAGACGCACAAATCCTCGAGCGGATGACCGAGCCGGACCGCGTAATTTCCTTTCGCGTTTGTTGGCAGGACGACGACGGAAACGTGCGGGTCAACCGCGGGCACCGGGTCCAGTTCAACAACTCTATCGGGCCGTACAAGGGTGGAATTCGATTTCATCCGACCGTCACCGAAAGCGTGCTCAAGTTCCTGGGATTCGAGCAGGTGTTGAAGAATGCGCTGACCACGCTGCCGATGGGCGGCGGCAAGGGGGGCGCCAACTTCAATCCCAAGGGTAAGAGTGACGACGAGGTGATGCGGTTCTGTCAGGCGTTCATGACGGAGTTGTTTCGCCACATCGGTCCGAACACCGACGTGCCAGCAGGCGACATCGGCGTCGGGAGCCGGGAGGTGAGCTACATGTTTGGAATGTACAAGCGCCTCCGCAACGAATTCACCGGGGCGATGACCGGCAAGGGCCTCGAGTTTGGGGGCTCACGGATTCGCACTGAAGCGACTGGATATGGCACGGTCTACTTCATGCAAAACATGCTCGAGACGCGGAACGAGGGGATCGAGGGCAAGACCTGTGTGATCTCCGGCTCCGGTAACGTGGCGCAGTACACGGCAGAGAAGGTGAACCAGCTCGGTGGGACCGTCGTCACCCTGTCGGACTCGACCGGATTCGTCCACGATCCGGCGGGCATCGACGAGAACAAAATGAAGTTCGTCAAGGAACTGAAGAACACCCGCCGTGGACGCATCAACGAATACGCAGACGAGTTCAAGTGCGACT
Source organism: Gemmatimonadales bacterium (assembly GCA_041604955.1). Lineage (GTDB taxonomy): Bacteria > Gemmatimonadota > Gemmatimonadetes > Gemmatimonadales > GWC2-71-9 > JBFHWR01. The sequence continues at coordinate 3,069 of JBFIZG010000318.1, forward strand.
TTTTCGCCAACGAGCGTCCGTGGCGTGTGGCATGCGACCTGGCATTCCCTTCGGCGACGCAGAATGAGATCACGAAGGCCGACGCGGAGACGCTCGTCGAAAACGGCGTGCTGGCCGTCGCCGAAGGCGCCAACATGCCGACCGAATTGGGCGGAATCCATGTGTTTCAGGACGCCCGTATCCTCTATGCGCCGAGCAAGGCGGCCAATGCCGGGGGTGTCGCCGTGTCCGGGTTGGAGCAATCACAGAACGCCATGCGCATGTCATGGGACTATCAAGAAGTGGATGCGCGTCTCAAGGAGATCATGGAGCGCATCCACGAGCAGTGCGTAGAGTACGGTCGTGATGGCGACCGAATTGACTACGTGAAGGGTGCGAATCTCGCGGGGTTCGTAAAGGTCGGTACGGCCATGATGGCGTACGGCGTGTTGTGAGGAACTGAGGGGTTAGGGGAGCGCACGGACGAGTCGGGCTGCGTCACCGCTGTCCCTGCCGGATCACGTTGCCCGCGTCGTCCACCATGAACACCGCCCCGTCGATGCGGAGCAGCCGGTCCCGGTCCTCTGCGCTGAGTGCGCGCGCCCCCAATCGACCCACCACCCCAATCTGATTCCCCGATTCATCGACCGCCCGGTCACGGCTGTTTCCGTCAGCGATGGCGAGTGCGGGTCCTGCGGTACGATAGCTGGCCACGAGCTGCGGGACGGGCACGGGTGAAAATCCGAAATGGCCCGGCGTATCCGGCGGGCCAATGAGTCGAATCACCCGCAGTCCGTTCGCGCCGTCAGCCAGAAAGGCAAACAGACTCGCGTTCACTGAGCTCGTCGTCACCGCTGTCGCATCGTTGATCGCACCGCCGCCCGTGAAGAACTGGGCCAGTTCAGGCCGTTCGGGATTCTGAATGTCCACGATAGCGAGCCCTTCCTCACCCGCCGCAATGTAGAGATAGGTGCGCACGGGAAAGACGTCGCGGGCGTCGTCCACAGAGAACGTCGCGACAGCCGCGGGCCGGGTAGGATCGGTGATGTCGACGACCTGCACACCGTCGTCGCTCGCGACGAAGGCGTACCGAAACTGCACGGCCACCGCACGCCCCCCGGGGATCTCCGACGGGCCGATCGTCGCGCGCCAGCGGGGTGCCCGCGGGTTCGCAATGTCGACGACATGGAAACCGCTGGTCTCGCTCACGATCAAGGCGTAGTTGCCCGCGGTCGTCAGATCGACGGCTCCACTCAGGCGCCCGTCAGGATTGTAGGTGGCGGTGCGCTCGAGGAAGTTATTGCGCGGCTCACCATCGTGCAGCGTGTTGACGTCCACCACGATGAGTCCTTCCTCCCGGTCGCTGACGTACGCATACCGGAACACCTCGGCGATCGGCTGCTCGTGATTCTCCGGTCGGAGCGGCCGGTCCAAATCCATCGGCACGCTGCTGGGCAACGCCACCGCCGTGGCGTCGGCCGTGTTCACCCGCGTCCGCTCCCCGAACGGGCTATTCTGGGAATCGACCAGACGCTGCGCGAC
>JBFIZG010000319.1:0-4589 GCA_041604955.1 Gemmatimonadales bacterium
ACCTCGCCATCCGTTTCAGCGACTTCTCGCTCACGGTCCATCGCGCGCGACCCGCTCGCCGCTCGATCCGGTCCAGCACGTGGCGAGCGAGCAACGGCACATCTTCCATGCGCTCGCGTAATGGAGGGAGGTCGATGGGAAACACGTGCAGCCGGTAGAACAGGTCTTCGCGAAACGTCCCCGCGTCGATAGCGTCCTCAAGATCGACGTTTGTCGCCGCGATGATGCGCACGTTGACCGTGACGCTCTTGTCGCTTCCCACCGGTTCGAATGTCTGCTCCTCCAGCACGCGTAGCAGCTTCACCTGCGTCTCCGGCGGGAGTTCGCCGATCTCGTCCAACAACAACGTGCCGCCATCGGCCAGCCGGAACCTCCCCGGCCGGTCGCTCACGGCGCCCGAAAACGCCCCCTTCCGATGCCCGAACAGCTCGCTCTCGATCAACGTCTCGGGGAGCGCCGCGCAGTTCACGGTCACGAAGGCCTGATCGGCGCGCGTGCTCCAGCCGTGTATCGCGCGCGCCATCACTTCCTTTCCCGTCCCCGTCTCTCCGGTGACGAGCACCGGGGCATCGGTGACGGCTACCTGCTTCGCCATCCGAACTAGGCGCCGCATCACCTTACTCTCCGACATCTCGAGCGCGCGGCAAGCGTCGGTATCGGCAGCAACTTCCTCGACGAGCAGCCGGTTCTGCTCGGTCAAGCGGTCGCGCAACTGCTCCAGGCGGCGCGCCCGCGCTTGGGCCGCGAGACCCAACCCGATGAGAGCGCCGTACACTGTGGCGAGGTCGGTCACCTCCCGCGTGTACGTCTTGCCTGCGGTCGCAAAGGTGAGCACCCCGATACGCTCCGTTCCCGCCACCACGGGCACGATCAGACAGGGGTGGCGGGGCGGAAGGTCGACCACGCCTTCGAACGGGTCCGGCTCGCCATCGCCGCCACGGGCGGTCACGAGCACTTCGGTGCCCCCGCTGTCGAACGCGCGTTTCAAGGCCGGATGCGCATCGAGTGGGATGCGATGCCGGGTGACCGCCATGGACGCCGAGGGCCCGCGGGCGGCCCTCACCCTGAGCATCCCGTCTTCCAGCTCGAAAAACGCAGCCACTTCATAAGGAATGGAATCGCCGAGCGCCTCGAGCGCTCCGACGATCAACTCGTCGTCCCGGCCCGGCTGCGCTGCGAGCTCCGCAACCTCGCTCAACCCGGATGCGACCTCCGGCAACCCGCGAGGACCCACCACTCTAGCACCCTCGTCTCGTTCGCTCACGGCGTTCCTTTCAACGAAATATCGTCGGTGTCAACGACATATCGGTGATCAGCTTGTTGGGTAAAAACATAAATCATTGTATATCAACTGGTTGGCTCAATGGCACGCAGCCTGCGATGAACTGTACCAGCAACCACGATACACGAGATGGCAGGTTTTCACAAACCGACATCTCGTTGACTCCAGCAGGGAGACACGATGACCAAGCGACAGGACAATGCACAGGAGAAGATCGTCGATGGGCTCACCGGTCTGTTAGCGGACACCTATGTGCTGTACAACAGCACCCAGCGGTGCCACTGGAACGTCGAGGGCCCGGAGTTCCACGCGCTCCATCAGATGTTCGAGGAGCAGTACCGCGAATTGGCGGACGCGATCGACATGATCGCCGAGCGAGTGCGTACCCTCGGCTTTTATACGCGGGGTTCGCTGGCTGACGTCCGTGAACACACCCGCATTCACCCACGCGCGACGTTGCGTGACGCTCGCGACATGCTCGGCTTCCTGATCGAAGGACACCAGCAAATTGCGCATCGACTGCGGGAGTTGCAGGGCGTCGCGGAAGACGCGATGGATCAGGGGACCTTGGATCTTCTGATCGAACGGCTGCGCGTGCACGAGAAGACGATCTGGATGCTCAAGAGTCAGGCGGGACACTCGTCGGAGGAGCTGTCCGAACGGCCCAGCCTGAGCGCGAGCGCCTGAGCCGGGCACGTCGACACGAACGCACAACAACCGAGACCAATCTTTTTAAGGAGAAGACGACATGACGACCACTACCAAACAGACGAGACAAACCGAATCCGATACAACGACCTCACAGGAATACATCGAGCGTTGGGAGCGTCGGCTGGCCAAGCTCGACGACCATCTCGAGTTGTACGAAATCAAGCTCAAGAAGGCGAACCTGGCGGCGCGCGAAGGAGCCACGTCGATGTTGATCGACCTCAAGTCCAAACGCGACGAGTTCCGCCGTCAGCTCGAGAAGGCAAAGACCAAAGGGTCGGACATTGTGGCGGATCTGAAGAGCCGGTTGGACCGTGGCTGGCACGAGCTCGAAGCCGCCTATGCCAAGGCGCGTGACGCGCTAAACTCGAAATAATCCGATCGATCGGGAGGGGGCCCGTTATATTCCCCCTCCCGATTTCATGACTGACAGGAGACGAGAGCATGGACATACAAAACTTGTGGCAACTCATCACGGAGAAACTCACTGGCTGGCTCGAGACCGCGGTTGCTGGGCTCCCCAACTTCGTGGTCGCGGTGGTGGTGGTGGTGGCGTTCGCCATTCTGGCCGGCTGGGCATCCAAACTCACGGCGCGTTTGGCCGACCGAGTGAGCGAAACGAAGGCAATCACACGTCTCGCCGGCACCATCGTCAAGTACGGGGTGATCGCCGTCGGGCTCGTGGTGGCGCTCGGCGTGCTTGGGTTACAGAAGACCGTGTTCTCGCTCCTGGCGGGTGCGGGCGTGGTTGGTTTGGCTATCGGGTTCGCGTTTCAGGACCTGGCCGCCAACTTCATTGCCGGCATCGTGATGGGCATCCGGAAGCCGTTTGAAATCGGCGACGTGGTACAGACCATCGACTTTACCGGCACGGTGAAAGAGATCAACCTGCGCAACACGTTGATCGAGACTTTTGACGGGCAGCTCGTGTTGATTCCCAACCGCAAGGTGTTCGAGAACCCGCTCACCAACTACTCGCGGCTGGGTACGCGCCGCGTGGACCTGGAGGTGGGCGTGGGATACGACACCAACCTGGCCGAAGCGACGAAGGTGGCCAAGCGCGCAATCGAATCGTTGGACTTTCTGGCGCCCGACAAATCAGTTGACGTCGTGGCCAAGGCGTTTGGCGGCAGCTCCATCGACTTCTCGGTACGCTACTGGATCGAGTATCCGGGCGACATCTCGTACCCGGCCGCGATCCACGAGGGTGTGTTGGCGATCAAGCGCGCGTTCGACGAGCACGAGATCGACATTCCGTTCCCGATCCGCACGCTCGATTTCAGCATGAGCAAGGACGACGCGATGCGGTTTGCCGAGGCGACGACGCGGGAGCCGGCAGTGACCGCGTAGTTACCTCGCGGCTAGGAGCCGCGGCTCCGCTGAAAACGTTCGAGTTCATAACCCTAGCCCCCGACGGGCGATGCCTGTCGGGGGCGTTTTCTCGCGGCTGAGAGCCGCGGCTCGGCTGAGATCGCTAAAGCGATGGGGTCGAGTTCTCTTCCATCTCCGGAGCCCAGTACGAGCCCCGTGGTCGATCTACCCGGGTGTCCCACGAGGTCGCTCTCAGCGACAGACGAGCCGAGCCGCGGGTTTACCCGCGAGATCGATCAATCGCGGCTGAGAGCCGCGGCTCGGCTGAGATCGCTAAAGCGATGGGGGTCCCGACCCGCAGCCTTCGCCGCGACGTACCCGCCCGCGTTAGACCAACCCTCGATTGCCTCACCGGGATGACGAGTGTCTTGATTACGAATGTAGCTTCGGCCACGCTCCACATTCCGCGGACTCACGGATTCCACGTCATACCCCTTGGCCCAGCCAAACGGTCGGTCGGTCGCGTACCCGTACCGACTCACGAGCACGGAGCTCCCGCCCTTCAGCCGCTGCAGCAGACGTGGAATCGACGTATTCGGATGAACACGAACGAGTAGGTGCACGTGCGTTTGCACCATCCCGAGTTCTTCCAGGTTTGCGCGCTCTTGCCTACAGATGATCGGGAGAAACTCCGCGAGAAAATCGGCGATCGCTCGATTGATCAGCCGCTCTCGGTCCCGCGTCGTCCACGTAACGTGTACATAGATTCGATCCCGCATCGGCGAAGGCTACCACGACTCTGCCCGCAACCGACAACCATTGCTACGCGCGCCATGGTCACTTCAGTGACATCAGCCGAGCCGCGGGTTTACCCGCGAGAAACCGAGCCTCGAGATTCGGGTTCGACTCCTCGCGGCTCGGCTGAGATCGCTAAAGCGATGGGGTCGAGTTCTCTTCCATCTCCGGAGCCCAATACGAGCCCCGTTGTCGGACGCAACGTTTCGGTCCGTTTCGCAATAACAAGACACCATTCATTTCGCATGAGCCCACTACGCTTCGTCCGTCATCGACAGGGCGGCTCATGTTGCGGTCGTTGCTTTCTAGAATCCACACACCCGGCGACGTGGGACGGTTGTTCGAGAAGCTGGGTTACGCGCGGGTCGATCAGCCGTTCGACGACGCACGGATCGTCGCCCGTTGGAAGGCGTTCAAGGTGGTCGCCGCAGACGGGGCCGACGCGGTGGCACGTTCTCGCGCGCTGGCCAAGTTGCTCGCGGCCAACTCTATC
>JBFIZG010000320.1:0-4552 GCA_041604955.1 Gemmatimonadales bacterium
AAGACGGACCAGGCGAACCAAAACAGCGTATAGGCGTCCTCGAGTTGGGTGAGACGACTTCCTTGGAGGGGCCCGCCAATCGCTTCACCCCGGGGATTCCACAGGGAGCCCGTTTCGGCGTCCGTCAACCGGAAGGCAGCCGAGTCGGAAACCGCGAAGGTCAGGAGCTGGCCGTTCACCCGGCGGTCGTATCCAACGGCGGTCGAACTCGCGTCGTGATACGTGACGAGCACCGGTCGTCCGCCTACGCTGTCGTTCATCGCCACCACGTCTCCCATTTCCTCCAACACCTCCAACGGATACGCGGCCGACTCGGCGCCCTCATGAATGCCGAGCACCAACTCCTTCGGAGCACGTTCGCGATTCCAGGGTGAGCTGGGAAACAGCGTGGTTCCGTTGTCTCTCAGGTCGTAATTGCCATACGGATACGCGCCGTACGGTTTGTCGTGGCCTGTGTCTCGTCTGACGATGCTCGAACTCGGGTAGAGGAAGCGCCAATGGCCGATCGTCGTCTCCAGTACCGGAATTCGCTGGAGATCGGCTCCCCGATCGGGTCCGCATTGCGAGCCCAAGAGCAGCTGGTTCCAGAGGCTCTCCGTCTGCCGGTCGAACATGATCAGATTGTTCTCGAACAACAGTCCCGATACGCCAAAGCTCCGCGTGCTTCCGTTTACGACCCGGTCAAACGCGAGCCCCGACCCCGTGAGCGGGCAGTAGCTGACCACGATGGGCTCGCCGCCAACGACGTCGTTCACGATTTCGTGCCACCACAGGATGGGCATTGGGTACGCCCGCGCCTCACCGTTGATCACGACCCCCAACACCCGGGTGAGGTCGTTGAAATCGGCGCTGGCGATCTGTTCTACTGCGGGCTGGTCGAGCGCCGGGATTCCGTCCCGACCCACGCCGCCGTCGAACAACTTGCTGGTCGGGATCGTGCACTGGAGGTTGGGGGCCGGCCCGGGCGAGATCCCCAGTTCATCGCTCAGACAGCCCAACGCCAGGAGTGTAGTGAGCGGCGCCAACTTACCCGCGGTCCGAAGCATATCGTCCCTCGTCAGGTCTAATTGGTGGTATCGCAAAGCTAACGCGTTGCATGACCCGTAGGTTCCCGATTGCGCGGCATTGGTCTGGGGAATCCGGGAACCGGTGCCGATCTCCCGTTGTTCACGGAGCAAAGAGTCTCCACCCATCATTTCCTGGAGGAGTCCTATGTTGAAACGGGTATTGGCGGGCGTCGCGTTGGCTGGGCTGGTCTCTGTCGCCGTTCCCTCGGTGGTGGCCGCCCAGATGGACATGGCGAACATGCCGAAGGGCAAGGAGTACACGGTGACCGGGACCGTCGTCGATTTCGCATGCAAGTTTTCCGGAGGCTTAACGGGCGAGAAACACCGCATGTGCGCTCAGGTCTGTGCGGACAAAGGCGTTCCCTTGGCGATCCTGAGCACCGACGGGCGTCTGTTTCTCCCAATCGGCGACGGCATGCCGAGCACCGGCCAGAACGAAAAACTGAAGGAGTACGCCGAGCAGACCGTCCAGGTGAAGGGGACGATCTTCGAGGCTGGCGGCGCGAGCGCCATCAAGATCGCGGAGATCAAGAAAGCGTACTGATGATGGATTCGCATGGATCAGCGGGCCGGGGAGCTTCCCGGCCCGCGATCCTCGGGCTGCTGGCGGTCGTTGCGATCGGCGTGGGCTTGGGAGCCGCCCGCCTCGTTGGAGGTTCCCCTCGGCGCGGGCCAATTGCCATTCCCAATCCGAATGCGACGGCTCCGTCCGAGTATGTCGCCGGATCGGTGCGGCATATCGAGACCGGTTCGGCGCCGGAGCTGCTGCTGCCGGATTCGATTCCCCCGAGCAACCCCAGCCGCCTGTTGTGGTTTGAGGGTAGGGCCGCACATGCGACCGCGGGCGACCAGACGATTGTCTTGGACGGTGCGGGTGGGCTGCTCCGGTTCGATCGAAATCTCCGGGTCCGTCGGATTTCGTTTCAGCTCGAGGGACGGGAACCGACCTCGGTTGCCCCCGCTCCGGACTACGGGTATTGGATCGTGGACGGGGATGGCCAGCTGTTCTTGCTCGACGAATTCGGAATGGTCGTCAAACAGCGACAGGCGCCGTTCCCCTATGCGACGCTCCGAGCGGACAGTGCAGGGTCGGAAGTCTGGCTGGCCCGCTCGCCGGCGCGCTGGTCGTACACGTGGGCCGATCCCACGCAGCCGTTGCTGCTCCGTTTGAGTGACCCGGGCGGTGACGGCGCCTTCGAACCGGTCGGCAGCATGCGAATACCGGAACACGTCCTGCTTGGCGAACTCGCCAACGCAGGGCACCTGGCCGTGAGTGATGACGCTCTTTACTTCGCTCCTTTCATTCGGGACGAAGTGGTGGCGATGACGAGAGACGGGGATACGCTCTGGATCGCGCATCGAGGTTTGCCACAGTCGGTTGACGAGCCAAAGATCCTGGTCGAGGACGGCGAACCCGAGATCGACTACGCGCCGGTAAACCTGGGTATCGCAATCGGTCCCGACGACCGGCTCTACGTCTCGAGCATTCCGGGATTCACGACTGCCGAAAGCCGCGTGGACGTGTTCGAGCGGCGATCCGGCAGGCTGCTACGGACGGCGGTGCTCGACACACCGCTTCCCACACTGTCGGTCGACGGTGCAGGTCGCGTGTACCTGCTCGACCCGTTTCGTCTGCTCACCGGTGTCGCACCCGCCGAACGTCAGCCATTTCATCCGTTTGCGCTCCCGCTGCTGAGTGGTGGGGAGCTGTCGCTCGACGATCTGCGAGGCAAGGTGGTGTTGGTCAATTTCTGGGCGAGTTGGTGCGCACCGTGCCGAGCAGAGATGCCGGCGCTCGACTCCCTACGAAAGAGCATCGACGATCCCGAGTTCGCGTTCATCACCATGAACGAAGACGTGAACGCCGCCCAGGCAGAGGCGTTCATCTCGGAATTCGCGTTTCAGTTCCCCGTCGCTCTGGGCGGCGGCAAGCTCAAAGCCGATTACCATTACCTCGGCCTCCCGTTCACGGTGTTGCTCGACCGCGACGGAAGAGAGGTTCAACGGTGGATCGGGTTTGCCGGACCGGACCAGATTCGGGTGATCCGGTCGGTGATCGATGCGGAGCTGGCGAGAGGGGAAGGCACGCCCGGAGAGATGGGAGGACATCGGCACTAAGAACGTCCAACGTTCAACGTTCAACGTCCAACGTTCAACATCCAACATCCAACGTCCAACGTCCAACATCCAACATCGAACGGGAGCGAGGAGCGAGGAGTGGGGAGTGGGGAGCCGGGAGCCGGAAGCATCGTCTGTCGTCGTTCCTCGCCGTTCCTCGTCGTCCTTAGTCATCTCTAGTCGTTTTCAAGTCGTCTCCAGTCACCGTCCGCCTAGTCGACTCGCCCGTGTTGTCGTACTTTAGGCCGCATGGCGGACACGATGGATCGGCTGAAGTCCGCGCTGGCGGATCGCTATGTCATCGAGCGGGAGCTGGGTGCCGGTGGCATGGCGACGGTGTATTTGGCGCACGATGTGAAGCACGGCCGGAAGGTCGCCGTGAAGGTCCTTCGGCCGGAGCTGGCCGCGGCGGTGGGATCGCACCGGTTCCTGAACGAGATCAAGCTCACCGCGAATCTCCAACACCCGCACATCCTCCCGCTGCACGACTCCGGCGATGCCGACGGGTTTCTCTACTACGTGATGCCGTTTGTGGAGGGAGAGAGCCTCCGTGACAAGCTCGATCGCGAGCGACAGTTGTCGGTCGAGGAGGCGCTCGGAATCGCGACGGCGGTCGCGAGCGCCCTGGACTATGCGCATCGGCATGAGGTAGTTCACAGAGACGTCAAGCCCGAGAACATCCTGCTCCACGACGGTCAGGCGGTGGTGGCCGATTTCGGTATCGCACTTGCTTTTGGTGGAGTCAACGACACGCGGCTAACCGGAACCGGGCTCTCGGTAGGCTCGCCGCGGTACATGAGTCCCGAGCAGGCAATGGGTGACGGCGAGATCGGTCCCCGCACCGATATCTATTCGCTTGCGTGTGTCGTGTACGAAATGCTGGCAGGCGAGCCTCCGCACACCGGCCCTACGGCGCAGGCCATCATTGCGAAGATCATGAGCGAAACACCCCAATCGCTCGCGGTCGTGCGTGAGGCCATTCCGCCTCATGTAGCCCGCGCAGTGAGTAAGGCGCTTTCCAGAGTCCCGGCCGACCGGCAAGAAACAGCGGCGCAGTTTGCCGGGGCATTGACCGCCTCCGCCGGCGACCTGCCCGCGTCACGAACAACGTCGCGAGTCATGCCTGCGGCCATTGCGGCCGGTGTCACCCTCGTGGTGCTCGCGTTTGGGTTCATCACGGACTGGACGTTCAGTCCAAGGAGCGGCAGCCAAACTCCTACGGTCGATCGGCGCTCCCTCGCGGTACTGCCGTTCGCGAATCTGGGCGGGAATGAAGACGATGCTTATCTGGGCGACGGTCTGGCGGAGGAATTGATCGACGCGCTTACGAAAGTCGAGGGACTCCGGGTGGCGCCGCGTACGTCGTC
>JBFIZG010000321.1:0-4545 GCA_041604955.1 Gemmatimonadales bacterium
GTGGATCTCGATCCAACCGTGGGTAGGTCTCGGGCACCGCAGCTTCTGACGTCGGGCTCTCCAATGTCGGAGCGGTGGCCACTCGTTCGACCGTCGCGCCGAATCCGAGAATCAGTCCCATGACCACTGCGCCCATCGCCAGGCGGCCTGGCCGGAGGCGAAACAGGGCTGCGAGAGCGTCGACGACGGCGTCTCCTGCGATGAACCCGAGGACGCCAAACATGATGGCAGGCTGGAGAATCAAGGCCATCCAGCCCGCCGCGTCCGGCAGTCCGTTGGCGCCTGTGCCGAAACAGACTGACTGCGCCGTGGCGATCCAGGCGGGGGCGTCGCTCTCGAGTGGCCAGAGCGCGAGCGCCCACCACGTCACGGTTATCGTGAGAATGGCGGCGAGGCCGATCAGCGCGACGGTCTCTCGTCTGTGCATCACTCGGTCATCCGATCCGCCAGAGGAACGACAGCAGTTTCCAGTTCACGAAGTAGTAGAGAATGAACGCCGCCAAAAATACGAAGACGAGCACCATGGTTCCGGGCGCCTGATTCGTGACACTCGGCTTGGTCTGGTCTTCGGGAATCGGCGCGGGAGGTGTGGTCACTCCCTGCGGGAGTCCGTAAGCCATTATGCGTGTCCTCCTGCTTCCAGTGGTTTACCAAAGAAGACCGACCACACGGTGACGAGGATGTAGATGGCGCCGCCGACACCGGCCAGCAGCCCGCCGATCGCCATGATTCCGGTCAACAGGTCAACGGCGGGTGAGAACTGGAGGTCGAATGGCGCTCCCGCAAACGTGATGTCGTAGTGACGGCGGGGCACGCCGAACGTTCCGGCGAACGTCATCGTCACGGAAAACACGAGCATCCCGAGGGCGAACAGATACGGCTGGATCTTTGCAAGCGGCCAGAACGCCACCTGTTTTCTGAAAATCAACGGGATCACGTAGTAGGTGACGCCCATGAACGCCAGCGCGGTCCCCGCAACGACGGTCGCATGGAAGTGGCCGGGAATGCGGAGCGTGTTGTGCGCAATGATGTTAATCTGCTCCGTCCCGAAGGTGACTCCGGTGATACCGCCTACGAAACCGAAAATGATGATTGAAAAAATGAGCGAGCTGAACCCGGGGTCCCCCCAGGGTGCGCGGCGGAGCCACTCGAACAGTCCCTTGGTGAGCCCACGCAGCCGTTGACCGAGCTCGATTCCCGCCGGAACCGTGAATCCGTGCACCATGCTCGCCAGCACGGCCATGTACATCGCGTAACTCGTGTTCCACACCTTCCAGGTCGGACCCATGCCCGGGTCGACCAGCAAGTGGTGCGCGGAAGCCATGGAGATGAACAACACATACAGCACGAACGCCGAACGGCTGATCTTCTCGTTCACGACGACGGCGCCCACCGTGAGCGCGCCGAGGAGATACCATACGGAGACCATGGCCGCGACGTTGATCTGTTGCGAAGAGTGGCCGAGCCCCCACCACACGAGTCGATAGATTTGCGCGTCAACGTTCCCGATACCCATCGACCAAAGCCACGTGGGGATGTAGATGGCCGCGCCATGGCCCAAGGTGATCACGGCGATGATCGCCGCGGTCGCCGCCCCGAAGGTCACGAGCGGCATTGAACCCTCGTAGGTCTTTTCGCGCTTCGCGATTACCAGCGTCGCAAAGAAGATGCACGTGACCAAGAGCGCGCCTACCGCGAACAGGATGACGCCGAAGTAGTACGACGGTGTCGCCTTCAAGGGGACGTACGACGTGAACAGCACGTCCGCTTTGCCGGTGAACATGGTCCACTCGACAATGAGCGTGCCGACGACCATGAGCACGAACGACGCCCACGCCAGCTTGGGTGTCGCGACACGGCTGTTCAACAGCACGGCGCTCGCGAAGTAGAGCACTGCCATCTCGAAAAACAGGATGAAGAAGATCAGCATGTTCATCCCGTGAATCGTGAGCATGCGGTAAAACCATTCGGCGTTCAGCAGGTGCACCACCTGCCAGCGGGTGAGGAGCACCAGCATCGCCGTGATTCCCCCTATGAGGAGGGCAACGGTCGCCACCACGGCGTTCGCCTTGATCAGGGCGTCTGCTTGACTGTGAACCTTGAGACCCGTGGTCGGGCAGACACGAAATACGCCGTTCATTTGTCACCTCCCGCGTCAGCCGCTGTCACGGGTTCGTCGACCACCAACACCTTCCCCAACATCAGATGATGTCCGATGCCGCAAAACTCGTTGCAGATGATGCGGAAGTCGCCGGTATCGGTGGGCGTCACCCGTAACCCGTAGTCGTATCCTGGTACAACCTGGAAATTGATGTTGAGCGGGTGGAGACTGAATCCGTGGTTCACATCGAGGGACGACAGGTGCAGGATGTATTCGGCGTTCTTCTGCAAACGGAGCACGGGCCGCCATTGCCACATCAATCCCACCAGATAGATGTCACTCCCCGGTGGTGGTTCGACAACGGGAATGCCGCCTTCTTCTCCCACCTGGTATGTGTTGATGAATTCTTGGGTGCGCGCCATGAAGTCCTGCGGGTCGACCTTCGCGCGGATGCCCGAGGGATTCTGGCCGCCCCGCATGTGCCAGAGCGGCATCATCGCGAACAGCACGATGCACCATGCGAAGGCCACGATCACCCAGATTCTTTCCGAGCGGTGCGCCGGTTTCCACCAGACACCCTTGGGAGGCTCAATTCCGGTATTCATTGCGGTCCCTCCTCATGGCAGCGGGGCTTGCGGCAGGGAAAGCACCTGCTGCAGGCCCCACAGGGTGTAGAAGACGACCATCACGAGGATGCCGGCTACGAGCAGGATGAACGGGTTCTCGTAGAGGCGTTGGCCGAGCGGAATCCGTTCCGGGCCGGATTCGTCCTGTCGGTCCGCCATCATGACCTCCTTCCTAGAGTGTTCGGTGCGATCAGTAGGTCGGCGACGGTGGTCTCGCGGAAGAACGTCGCGATCTGTTCGGAAACGGTTTTCCACCGTTGGTGCGCCGCGCATGCATGGTGGTCGCTGCACTCCTGCCGCCCGAGGAGGCAGCTTCGTGTCTCGGCCACCCGGTCAAACACGGAAACGACCGAAATGAGCGGGATATCTTCAGGTGCGGCCGCCAACTCGAACCCGCCGCGCTTGCCACGCGCCGATTTGAGCACGTCCGCCCGGGCGAGCCCGTGGAGGATCTTTCCGAGATAGTTGGGCGGGATGTGAAGCGCCGTGGCGACATCCGGCGCCCGGATGGGCGTATCTTCACTGTTGGCAGCAAGATAGAGGACCGCGCGAAGGGCGTATTCGGCTGTGTTCGAGAGCATCACAGGGTCCAAGACCTCACGGAGGAGGTGGAATTACCGTTATTCTCATGCTAATATGCGATTATGTCAAGGACCCGAGGTCACCGTTGAGGCCTAGTGCGCGTCGCTGAGCGGCTGGAGACCGGTGTCCGGCGCGTCCTGGCGCCGGCAGACGCGTTGATGAACCGGCTCTACGGCTGGCGCTTCAACCCGCTGTACCACAGCGGGGCGCTGGTCGTCTTCTTCTTCGTGGTCATCCTGGTGACGGGCCTGTATTTGATCTTCTTCTATCGTATTGGCTCGCCGCATGCGTCGATCGTTCGGTTGGACGATCAGGTCTGGCTTGGCCGGTGGATCAGAACGCTCCATCGATATGCGTCGGATGCCGCCGTGGTGGCGGTGATCGTCCACGTGTTTCGGATGTTTGCCGAGCGTCGAAGCTGGGGCCCGCGAGCGCTTGCCTGGATCACCGGGGTGATTCTGCTATTCGTGACACTGGTCTGCGGTTGGACCGGGTACGTCATGGTGTGGGACACGCAGGGATTCGTGCTCGCGCGCGAGGGCGCGCGATTGCTCGACGCGATCCCGATCTTCGCCGAGCCGATAAGCAGGGCGTTTACCGGCGAGCGAGCCATTCCGAGCGCCTTCTTCTTTCTCAATCTCTTTTTGCACGTCGCACTCCCCATCGGGCTGGGCGTGCTGCTCTGGGTCCATGTCTCGCGGGTTGCACGGGCGGCACTGCTTCCTCCACGCGGCCTCATGTGGGGGTCGCTCGTCGTGCTCGTGCTTCTCTCGCTGCTGTGGCCTGCGGCGATTGGCCCCGCGGCCGACCTGTTGCGCCTACCCGACCGCGCTCCCTACGACGTCTTCTACTCGTTTTGGCTCCCGGTCTCACAGGCCCTGTCCGCCGGCGCGGTGTGGATCACCGGCGGCGTTCTCACGGCGATCGCCATCGCCACACCGTGGTGGGCGGCGCCCTCACCGGTCAAACGTCCGAAGACGTCGTATGTCAATCAACAACTCTGCGATGCGTGCGAGCAGTGTTACCTGGATTGTCCCTACGAAGCGATTGCGATGGTCGAGCTCGCCGGCTCGCGCAACGGTATGGTGGCCGAAGTCAATCCGAGCCTGTGCGTCGGTTGCGCCATCTGCGCGGGGTCGTGTGCGCCGATGGGTGTAGGGCCGCCTGGGCGAACCGGGCGTACCCAGCTGCAGGAAGTGAAGGAGTTTCTCGCCACGAGGAACCCCGGTCCACAAC
>JBFIZG010000322.1:0-4530 GCA_041604955.1 Gemmatimonadales bacterium
AGGGGAACCTCGGAAGTGCGTATTGGTTCAGCTATTTCTATGTTCTGCTCGAAATGCTGGGGCTCGGGCTCGACGAACGCCACCGCTACGTGCATCTGTCCGATGGGGGGCACTTCGAAAATCTGGGGTTGTATGAGCTGATTCGACGACGCTGCAAATACATTATCGTGTGCGATGCCACCGCCGATCCGAACTTCACGTACAGCGATCTCGCGCGTGTCTCTCAGCTCGTGCGTGTGGATTTTGGCGCGGAGATCGAGATTGACACGCGGCCCCTGATGCCACAAGAGGTTTGTCCGACTGACGAGCACCTCGTCTACTCGCGACAACCGTGTGTGGCCGGGAAAGTCACCTATCGAAACGGCGACGTTGGGACGATCCTCTACATTGACACGTGTATGTTCAAGGGGCTGCCTGAGGATATCTACGGTTATCAGCGGCACAACAGGAAGTTTCCGGACGAACCTACCACCGACCAGTTCTTCAATGAACGACAGTTTGAGGCATATCGCGAGCTGGGACTGCGAACCGGCAGATGGGTGTTTGCAGAGATGAGCGTGCAGGAACTCGAGCAGCACCAAGACAATTGGCGGGAGTTTTTCAAATCGAACAATATGGCTTGGGATCCGGACGAGAAGGTCGTGAAACGATTTCGTAACGAGCTGCTATCGCGACTCAGCGTAACTGAAATTGCTGCGCTGAGCGACCAGAGTGTCGAGTCGCTCTGGCGTCTCAAACAAATCCGTGACAGCGATGTTCTTCGCTTCGTGTGCGAGCACGTGACACGTCGTTCCGGATCGGCGTAATATCTGCATAGAGACCAGGGTTCCCCCCCCCGCCAAATTGGGGCCGCCTTGCAGGAGAAGTTGGCCGAACCCTTCCCCGACGGCTACGAACACACCAGGAGGCGTTTGCGGAAGCGGACGCCCCGAGGGGGGCGCGCCGGGTCCCGATTTGGGTGCGTCAGCCGTGGCCGGTTTCCGTTGACGGCCCTATCTTGTGCCTGGGGACGAAGAGAAACTTCCTTACCAGCGGCATCGATGAACCAACGAGAGCGCCAGACCGGTAGCGGGGTGCCCGGAACAGCAGATCCGCTGTTTGCCGAGCTTCGCCGTGCTACGCTCGGGGATTACGAGGTGCTCGCCGAGCTGGGCCGTGGAGGCATGGCCGCGGTGTATCTCGCGCACGACCTGGCGCTCGACCGGAAAGTGGCCATCAAGGTCATGTTTCCCGAAATGTTCGCTGCGGTGGGGGGGGTCGAGCGGTTTCAGCGGGAAGCCCGTACGGCGGCGTCACTGACGCATCCCCATATCGTGCCGATCTACGCCATTCGAGAGCACGAACGTCTGTTCTACTTTGTCATGCAGTTCGTGCCGGGCCGCACGCTCGACTCCGTCATCGAGGATGAGGGCAAGCTTTCGATTGGCATGGTCCAGACGATCTTGAGCGAAGTCGGGAACGCCCTAGGCTACGCGCATCGGAACGGCGTGATCCACCGAGACGTCAAGCCCGCCAACATCCTATTGGATGAAGAAGGGCGGGCGTTGGTAGCGGATTTTGGGATCGCAAAGGTCTCGCAGGGAGATCAGCTCACCCGGACCGGCGGGATCGTCGGCACGCCGACCTACATGAGTCCCGAGCAGTCCATTGCCGGGGAGTTGACTGGCGCCTCCGACCAGTATTCCCTCGGGATCGTCGCGTACGAGTTGCTGACGGGTCATGTTCCGTTTGCGGGCGGAACGTTCTGGCAGGTCATGCAACAACATTGTTCCGAAGAGCCGCAACCGATCGCGGAGTTGCGCCCGGAATGCCCCGCCCACATCGCGAACGCAGTTCTCCGAATGATGGCCAAGGAACCCAATAGTCGGTGGCCCACGCTCGAGGAAGCGGTCGCCGCCATCGGTTCTGCTCCGCCGGCCGAACACCGCGCGATCCGCACCCAGATGGGAACTCTGGCTGCCACCGGAGGAACGCGAGCGGTCCTGGAGCAACTTCGGACGCCGTCCAGTCCCGTACCGCCGGCAAAGCGATCCAGCGCTCACGCCGCCTCGGAGAGCAGCAGTGGCAAGGGGTTGGAACCGAAGGGTGAGAAAGCGGCGACACCTTGGCTGATCGCACTGCCATCGATTGTTGCCGTGATTGCCTTGGCCCTCGTTGCGTGGTTCGCCATCAAGAGTTCACTGACCGAAGCGCCAGGGGTAACGCCGCAGGCAAATGCCGTCGCATACATCAGAGTGAGCGGGGCAATCCCCCAACTCGTCGTGGGAGACCGTCATGCGTTGCGCGCCGCCGCGTTCGACTCGGCCGGGAGCGTTGTCGACGCCGAGGTGATCTGGGAGTCTTTGAACCCGGAGATCGCACGCGTCGCGGGAGATAACCAGCTCGTGGCCGTGAGTCCCGGTCGCACGCAGATCCTCGCCCGGAGTGGCCCCCGGTCGCTTCCCCTCATTGTCGAAGTGCTGTCGCCTCCTCCCGATCCTGTCGACGTCGGCGCGAGACCCACCCGTCAGCCACCAGCACGCCCCGGCGCGCCTCCCCGGGTCGTCCGGGTAGACGTCGTTCCCAGTGCGATGACCCTGACCGTGGGAGAAATGCGAACCCTCCTGGCCACGCCGCGGGACCAAAGCGGCACGCCGCTCGAAGCTCGCGAGGTTTCGTGGCAATCCCGGGACACTGGGGTGGCGCGCGTCTCGTCAGGGCAGGTGACCGGGCTGTCGCCAGGAGCCACGCAGGTGACGGCAACGAGTGGCGGGATCTCACAGATCGTGAGCATCAACGTGGTCCCTGCGGTGGCTGCCTCGTTGGACCTGTCACCATCGGCGACGCAGACGCTCGAGGTGCGCCAAACGGCGTCTCTCGCCGCGGCGATCAGGGATGCGAACGGTGCGATCATGAGCGGCGCAGTCGCTTGGCGGTCGAGCAACCCGGCGGTTGCCTCGGTTTCCCCCTCCACCGGGCCGAACACGACCGTTCGTGCCAACAGCGCCGGCGCAGCGACGATCACGGTGACCGGCGGTGGCCTCGAACGGGGCGTCACCGTGAGTGTGACCGAAGCTCCCCCGCCTCTCGACGCGCAACCCGATCCCCAGCAGGCACGGCGGGACGTCCGGGCGCTCATGGACCGATTCGATCGGGCGTTTGGTGCCGGCAACCTGGACACATTGCTCGTCATCTTTCCCGCGATGCCGACCCCAATGAGAGACACCTTCCAGCGAATTTTCAGTGCGCGGGCACGGGATGTCCGGCCGAGTACGCAAAGTGAGATAGGAACGATCGATGCGATTGCCGGGACCGGTACCGCCTCGATCGTCCTTGTTTATGAAGAGGGGAGGCGGACGTCGCGTCTCCAAGCCACCTTGGTGCGTGGTGCCGGGGGGTGGATCATCGAATCGATGGCCGCACAGTGAGAGACCCAGGTGTTCAGTGGAACACTATCCTTCGGTGCACGGGCCGGTCAGCAGAATCCGCGGCTTGCAGACGAAATACCTCTGAGTAAGGGTCGGAAATAATGAAACGTTGGGTTATCGTTGGATTTGGATTGGCGGTACTGGGTTCACCCCTCCAGGGGCAAGGTCTGCGGGAAAAGCTCCAGGACCTCTTCGTCTTCGGTGAAGGACGATCGCCCCTCATCCTCGGCGGCACGGCCGACACGCCGGAGGAAAACGTCCGGGTTCATGGCGATCACTTTACACCGGCTGCTGTCGGACTCAACGGCGACTTGATTTCGTTTCTCGAGACGGCGATCGCGACGAATGTAGGAAATCTTCCGGTGAGTGCTACCAGCAGCGGCGTCGAGTACGAGCGGGGCGCCTTGGACATTCTCATTCCGGTCCCCGGGTCGGCCGGGCCTATCTTTGCCGAGTCTGCGCGAACCCTGGGTCGGGGACGGGTGTTCGTGGGCGGCAACGTTTCTCGCATCGACTTCAAGTCCATCCGCGGCATCAACCTGGATGCCATCGGCCTGAACTTCACGCACGATGATACGCCGCCCGAGGGCACGTTGGGCGACCCACGTCTCGAGAACGAAGTCATCCATGTCGACTTGTCGTTGGACGTCGAGGTGACCGCCGTGTCGTTTGTCGTCACGTATGGGCTGGCCGAGAAGGTCGACATCGGATTCGCGCTGCCGATTGTCTCCACGACGCTCGGCGGCACGAGCACCGCGCAGGTCGTGCCGTTTGGGAGCGGATCGGATCCGGCTAATCCGGAAGCCGTCCACTTTTTCGGTGGGACCGCGGACAATCCCGAATTGAGCGCGTCGAGTTCGGTTCGCGGGTCGGCCTCGGGCATCGGCGACGTCGCTGCCAGAATCAAGATCGCCGTCAGCGAATCCGGACAGGCCAAGCTGGCGATTCTGGGCGACGTACGTTTCCCCACGGGGAGCGAGTCCGATCTGCTTGGGACGGGAGAGTTTTCCATTCGGGGTCTCGGCGTTCTCTCCGCGCGGTTCGGGGATTTTTCGCCGCACGTGAACGCGGGGTATTCGTATCGCGGAGGCACGTTCCAAACCGATGCGGTGTTGATGACCGC
>JBFIZG010000323.1:0-4522 GCA_041604955.1 Gemmatimonadales bacterium
GCTTCCCGACCTCGGAGCCCGTACTCCCCGGCGATTCGGGTGGGGAGCCGCGTGTATACGGCTGGCATGGTGGGGAGCGGCCCCGAAGGCGTCGCACGCGGTGACGTCGAAGCGCAAATGCGGCAAACCATGTTGAACCTTCGCGCCGCACTCACATCCACGCAGCTCGGATTTGGCGACGTCAACGCGATTCATATCTGGGTACCGCACATCGCGCATGCTACCACGGTACAAAGCGTGATCGACGACCTCGTCGGTGACGGCCCAGCACGTACACTCATCGGCGCGGACCTGATGGGGCCCGACTTTTTGGTCGAGGTCATGCTATTTGCGCAGGCAGCCGGCAGATGACGCACACTACGAGGGACACTAGCGCTCCAATGGTCGAAGCATCTTCCAACGTTCGATGAATGCAACGGCCGCATCGACGCTGGTGAGCGTGGCATCTCGTCCGCGTGCCGCGCTGGACTGCTGAAGATCGCCGATCCCCCACACACCGGTGGACGACATCTCCCGAGCCGAGGTCCCCTTGCCGGTTTCCTCCGCCTTGAGACCCTCGGCCAAGAACACCATGAGCGCCGTCGGGTCGCCTGCGACCACGTCGGGGACCATCCGCTCGAGGTGGTCGGGCATCGTCAGGTTCGCCGTTTCAGCGGCCTCGAGGTCCACGAGATTGGGCGCGACGTACATGAGTCCCGACGTCTCGCCGACGCCGCCGTGCCGGTCGAACACGAGACTTCGCGGTCCGGTGGCTCTTCTCCTGAACGGCGCCGACGCAGCACCCAGGTCCACAGCGATTCCCGCGGTTTCCTGATTGATTCGATCGACGATGAATGTCGTGATCGCGCGGTTGCCGCCGTGCGCGTTCAGGATGAGAAAACGCTTGAACCCATGCCTGATCAAACTCTTCACGGCTTCAACGTAGACCGCTTGCACCGTTTCGGATGACAGCGTGATCGTACCGGCAAACCCCATGTGATACGGCGATTGCCCCGGGAGCAGGATCGGGGCAACGAGCACGTCCGTTTGCTGCGCAATGAGCTTCGCGCGCTCCACCCCGCTTATGTAGTCCGTTCCGATCGGCAGGTGCAGCCCGTGCTGTTCGAGCGATGCGACCGGGATGATCACCATGTCGCTTCGGGTCAGGAGATCCTCGACTTCCGGCCGCGTCATGTGCGGCAGATAGTTCGTGACCTTCTGCTCGGACCATAGAGGATTGGTTTGCGCACTCGCCACCGTAACGCCGGTGGCCACTGTGCCGAGCACAACGAGCAACGATTTCATCGATCGAATCCCTCCTCCAGAGATGTCTGCCCATATCGGGGTTCCCCGACGGCTCACACGATCTTTGTCTTCCATCGTCCCTGGCGGAAGACGACGCCACTGACCACAGCTAACGACGAGAACGACACCGTCATCGCCGTAAACACGCCAACCGGCCCCACACCGAACACATATGCCAGCAGGTAGGCGAAAGGCAGCTCAAAAAGCCAGAAGCAAAACAGATTGATGATGGTGGGGGTCCAAGTGTCGCCCGCGCCATTGAACGATTGGGTCAGCACCATTCCATAGGCATAGAAGAGAAATCCGGACGACACGATTCGCAGACAGAGAATCGCATACCGTGTCGGCTCGGGTTCGCGTGTGAAGATCGCGACGATGTCGGGAGCAAACACAATGAACGCCGCGCCCACCGCGCCGAGGAAAAGCATATTGTAGAATCCCGCCATCCATACCGCCCGTTCGGCGCGCTCGGGCTTCTTTGCACCGAGCGCCTGTCCCACCATCGTTGCGGCGGCGTTGCTCATCCCCCAGCTCGGCAGCAACGCAAAGATGATGATGCGAATGCCGATCGTGTACCCGGCGAGGACCTCGCTCCCGAACCCCGCAAGAATTCGAATGAGACCGATCCAGCTGGCCATGCCGATGAACACCTGAAACATTCCCGTTCCGGACAGACGTATCAGCTGCCACATGACCTTGGGAAACAACCGAAGATGCTCGGCGCGGATCTTCACCCGTCCCGTTGCCCGACTCAACATATAGAGTTGGACGATCACGGCCGTCCCCCGGCCGATGTTCGTCGCGATCGCCGCGCCCTTAAGCCCGAGTTCAGGGAACGGACCGATGCCGAAGATGAGCGCCGGATCGAGCACGATGTTGATGCCGTTGGCGAGCCACAGCACGCGCATGGCAATCGCCGCGTCACCGGCGCCACGGAAGACCGCGTTGATGAGAAACAACAACAGCACCGTGACGTTCCCCCCGAGCATGATACGGGCGTAGTTGGCGCCGGGGCCCACAACCGCCGGCTCGGCGCCCATCAACGTCAGCAGGTGCGGCGCCAGCGTCGCCCCGATTCCCCCGAGGACCGCCGCCACCCCAACGCCGAGCGCGATAGCCTGAACTGCGGCGACGGCGGCGCCGTCCGGATCCTTCTCGCCAATTCGGCGGGCGACCATGGCGGTCGCGCCAATGCTCAGCCCAAGCGCAACCGTGTAAATCAGGGTGAGCATCGACTCCGTGAGCCCAACCGTCGCGACGGCCTCCGGCCCGAGCCGCGACACGAAGAAGACATCGACAACGGCAAAGACCGACTCCATCGCCGTTTCCAACACCATCGGAACGGCGAGCAGCAGAATCGCGCGGCCAATCGGCCCGGACGTGAAATCCTGCTGCGTGCCGCGCACGGCTTCACGCAACGCCGGCCACAACCGAAAGGCGTCTTCAGACACGTTCTGTTGGTGGGCTGCGTCGGACATGGAGACAGAATTTAGCCCGTTTCCACTGACGCGTGCGGACCAAACCGTTCGTCCGGTACGCGATCGCGCGGACGTCTTTGTGTTTGGTACGCATGGAGGCGCGTCGGGTCGACCTACGTGTCCCCGACAAATTCCGATCGGATCTCAAGGACTACGCGGCGGAAAAGGACCCGGTCGATCAGAAGGCGCTATGGGACCGCGGACACCTCATCTCGAGTGCAAATAGGCGCTCGAAGACGGTGCTGAACAGCGACAGCGAGGAGAGCCAAGAGACGATAGGGACGCCAGCGCGGGGAATAGCTGACTCATGCACCAATCTCGTGCGGTTCCCCCGCGCCGCGCGGTACGCGAATCTCGTCGACGAGCGCTTGGACGCTCTCGGGCGGCGGTGCCGTGAACCGACACACAGCGGCCGCGACCGCGAAGTTCAGCACCATGCCGAGCGTCCCGACTCCTTCCGGTGACACCCCAAACCACCAATGCTCCGACGTATTGAGTTCCGGCCTCATGAACTTGAAATAGGTGATGTACATGGCCGTGAACGTGATGCCGGCGATCATCCCACACACGGCGCCGTAACTGTTCATTCGTTTGGAGAAGATGCCCATGATGATCGCGGGGAAAAAGGACGCCGCCGCGAGCCCGAAGGCAAACGCGACCGTTTGCGCCACGAAGCCGGGTGGGTTGATGCCGAAGTAACCGGCAATAATCACCGCGATCCCTGCCGCGACTCGTGCCGCAAGCAACTCGGCGTGCTCGGTGACATTCGGCAGAATGGTTTTTTTCATCAAGTCATGCGCGACGGATGTCGAAATGACGAGCAGGAGACCTGCCGCGGTCGACAGCGCCGCTGCTAACCCTCCCGCAGCAACCAGCCCAACGACCCAGTTCGGCAAGCCCGCGATTTCTGGGTTCGCCAGCACCATGATATCCGGATCGATGGACAACTCGTTTTCCAACGGCGAATCGCCGCCGACATATTGAATAATCCCATCGCCGTTCCGATCGTCGAACGTAATGAGCCCGGTCGCTTCCCAATTGGTAAACCAGGACGGTACGTCCTCATACGGCGCGTCCGCGGCCGTGGTCAGGAGGTTCGTGCGGGCAAACGCCGCCACCGCCGGGGCCGTCGTATACAACAACGCGATGAACACGAGCGCCCAACCCGCCGATAGGCGTGCCGCGGCCACCTTTGGCACGGTGTAGAATCGCACGATCACGTGCGGTAGACCGGCCGTGCCCACCATCAGTGCCGCCGTGATGGCAAACACATCTCCGGTGGTTTTGGTGCCACCTGTGTACAGCGCGAATCCAAGCTCGTCACTGAGGCCGTCCAGTCGGTCGAGCAGGTACCCCGAGCCGTCCGTCATGGCGCCGCCGAATCCCACTTGCGGTACGGCGTTCCCCGTCATGATCAGTGATATGAATATGGCCGGCACCAAGTAGGCGAAAATGAGCACGCAGTATTGCGCGACCTGCGTGTAAGTGATGCCTTTCATGCCACCGAGTACCGCATAGAAGAACACAATGCCCATCCCGATGAACACACCCTGCTCGATGTTCACATCCAGGAACCGCGAAAACACGATACCGACGCCGCGCATCTGTCCCGCAACGTAGGTGAACGACACGAAGATGGCGCAGACCACCGCCACCACGCGCGCGATTTGTGAGTAGTAGCGGTCGCCCACAAAGTCCGGTACCGTGAATTTGCCGAATTTGCGGAGATATGGCGCGAGCAGGAGAGCGAGGAGGACGTA
>JBFIZG010000324.1:0-4521 GCA_041604955.1 Gemmatimonadales bacterium
CCTCGAGACCGACCTCTTCTTCTCCAACGTCCGGCCCGCGATCAACCCGGGCATTTCGGTGTCGCGGGTTGGAGGCAACGCGCAGGTCAAGGCGATGAAGACCGTCGCGGGACGGTTGCGTTTGGACTACGCACAGTACCGCGAGCTGGAGGCGTTTGCCCAGTTCGGGTCTGACTTGGATGAGGCAACGCAGCAGCAGTTGGCGCGTGGTAGTCGAATTGTCGAAGTGCTCAAACAGCCCCAGTACAGCCCGATGTCGGTGGAGAGTCAGATCGCGATCATTTTCGCCGTCACCAACGGATACCTCGATGACGTCGAGGACCGCGACATCGCTCGTTGGGAGCGTGATTTTCATTTGTACTTTGAGGCCAAGCATCAAGACCTGCTCGACGCGATCCGCACGCACAAGCTCGACGACGATGTGACCGATCGGCTCAGCAAGGCGATCGCGGGATTCAAGGCCCTGCAGTAGGCATGGCCAAGCCCCGGGAACTGAGGCGACGGATACGCTCCGTCGAGAACACGCGCCAGATCACGCGTACGATGGAGATGGTGGCGACGTCGCGGTTGAAACGAGCGCAGGATCGCGTGGTCGCCGCGCGTCCCTATGCGGCCGCGCTCACCGACGTGATCGCCAACCTGTACGCCCCCGAACTCATCGACCGGTTCCCGCTACTCCGGCAGCTGACCGGAGAGCCGCGGCGGGTGGCGCTGGTGTTGCTGACCAGCAACCGCGGACTGTGCGGCGCGTTCAACGGCAACCTCATCCGCCTGGCCAAGCACCGGCTGGAAGCGTTGGGCGAACGCGGTGTCGAGACCGAGCTCCATGCTATCGGAAGGAAGGGAATCGCGTTCTTCCGATACGTCGGCCAGCCGCTCACGACCCACCGCGATGATGTGGGCGACCGACCGACGAGCGAGCATGCCGCGGATATCGTCCAGCCGTTGATGGAGCGGTTTGAGGCGGGTGAGCTGGACGCGGTGGAGGTCGTATTTGCGAAGTTCAACAGCGCGCTGTCAACGCCGGCCGAGTTGCTTCGGATCTTGCCCGTCGAACCGCCGGAAAGGACCGCCGGCAGCAGATCTCCAGAGCGGCAAAGCAAATACGTCGCGAACTATATCTTGCGTCCTTCGGTCGAAGAGATCGTGGGGGCCGTGTTACCACTCTACGTACGGAACGCCATGTACCGGGCGCTCGTGGAGACGGCTGCATCGGAGCAGGGGGCGCGTCGGACGGCCATGAAAAGTGCGACGGACAACGCCGGCGAGATGATCGACCGGCTTCGGCGGACGTACAACCGCGCCCGCCAGGCACAAATCACACAAGAGATCGCGGAAATCGTAGGCGGCGCGGAAGCGCTCAGCGGATAGGAGTCACATGGCAACCAATCTCGGAAAAATTGTCCAGGTAATCGGGCCGGTCGTGGACGTGGAGTTCGATCCGGAACAACTGCCGGAACTGTACTCGGCGCTTCGCATCCAGAGCGGTGGTGACAACGGCACGCCCGTGAACGTGATAGTGGAAGTTCAGCAGCACATCGGCCGGAACCAGGTCCGGGCCGTGGCCATGAGTACCACCGACGGCGTGGTGCGCGGCATGCCCGCCGAAGATACCCGGTCGCCCATCACGGTCCCCGTCGGCAATTCAGCGCTCGGCCGGATTCTGAACGTGATCGGTGAGCCCGTCGACAACGGTCCGCCCATCCCCGCGGACGTCGAACGGTGGCCGATTCACCGCAGTCCGCCCGCCTTCGCGACCCTCGAACCCAAAACCGAGGTCTTTGAGACCGGGATCAAGGTCGTCGACCTGATCGCTCCGTTCGTCAAGGGCGGGAAGATCGGTCTGTTCGGCGGAGCAGGCGTCGGGAAGACGGTCGTGATCATGGAGCTGATCAACAACGTCGCCAAGGGACACGGTGGACGCTCCGTGTTCTGCGGTGTGGGGGAACGGACGCGGGAGGGGAACGATCTCTATCTCGAGATGAAAGAAAGCGGCGTACTCGATTCAGCGGCGCTCATTTACGGGCAGATGAACGAACCGCCCGGGGCGCGTCTCAGAGTGGGTCTGTCGGGCCTCACGGTTGCCGAGTACTTCAGGGATCGTGAAGGGCAGGACGTCCTCGTGTTCATCGACAATATCTTCCGGTTCACCCAGGCCGGTTCGGAAGTCTCCGCGCTGTTGGGTCGGATGCCGAGCGCCGCGGGATATCAGCCTACGCTCGCCACGGAGATGGGCGACCTCCAGGAGCGCATCACGTCGACCAAGAAGGGCTCGATCACGTCCGTGCAGGCGATCTACGTTCCGGCGGATGACCTCACCGACCCGGCGCCGGCGACCGCATTCAGCCATCTCGATGCGACGGTGGTGCTTTCGCGAGCGTTGACCGAGATCGGGATCTACCCGGCAGTCGATCCGCTCGACTCGGCGAGCCGGATTCTCGACGCGCAGTACCTGGGCGAGCGCCACTACGCGGCTGCTGTCGAGACGCAGCGGATTTTGCAACGGTACAAGGACCTCCAAGACATCATCGCGATTCTTGGAATGGACGAGCTGTCCGAAGAAGACAAACTCATCGTTGGTCGCGCCCGGCGGGTGCAGAAGCTCCTGTCCCAGCCGTTCCACGTCGCCGAGCAGTTCACCAACATTCCCGGACGCTATGTCAAACTGGACGACACGATCGAGGCCTTCGAACGTGTGGTTGCCGGCGAGTTCGACCACCTCCCGGAACAGGCGTTCTACATGGTGGGAGGAATCAATGAGGTCATCGAAAAAGCCGAAGGGATGGAGCAGGCGTGATGCATCTCACGATCATCTCTCCCGAGCGGGCGGTGTTCGACGGCGATTGCACGTCCGTCGTCGCGCCGGCCTATGATGGTGAGGTCGGGATCCTCCCGCGCCATGCGCCGTTCATGACGCTACTCGGTGACGGAACGCTCACTGTGCAACAGGGAGAGGCGTCAACGGCGTTTCATGTGCGAGGGGGGTTTCTTCAGGTCACGGATGACGTGGTGAAGGTGGTGGCCGAACACGCCGATAGGGAATCCAAAGATGCGTAGCGCAACAGCGTTTGCGTTGTTCGTTCTCGGTGCGGCGGGCGTTGCACACGCGCAGTCCACCGGAATGCCGAGTTTTCATGCACCGTATCGCGCCTTCGACGTACGCGAATTCGGTGGCACGATGAGTTTTCCGGATGGCGGCGGGGTGTCGTTCGAGGGACAGTATCGTTTTGGGTTCCGCGCGTTCGACCTCGGGTTCAGGGGCGGGTTCTTCGGCGCGCCGGAGGGCCAGGATACCGAGCTGCTGATCGGAGTTTCAGCGCGCCAGCGGATCATCACACACACGACGGATTTTCCGCTGGACGGGTCAGTTATCGTGGGGTTCGGTGGCAGGATCGTCGACAACGGATCCATTGCAGTGATTCCGGTCGGGTTGTCGCTCGGACGACGCTTGAATCTGGAAGACTCGGACGTGAGCATCGTGCCGTACGCGCAGCCCACAATGTTCATCACCTCGGGCCGAGGGGATACCGATCTCAATATCGTGCTCGGGTTGGGCGCGGACGTTCGCCTAAGCAGCGTGTTCGACGCCAGGATCAGCATCGGGCTCGGTGACCTCGAGGGTATTTCGATCAGCGCCATGTGGGTCCGGTAACGGCCGCCCCTTTCCTTCCCCAATCAAAGCCGAGCCGCAGCCTTCGCCACCGTTCGTGGCCACGCATGGCCGTCCTTTTCTGGAGCCGAACGTCTTTCAGTATTGACGGAAAACTCCGATCTGTTTAATAGTGCCACACACCAGGTTGGAGTGTCGCGTGTTCCCCTATTGAACAGGCGGTTAGACACACGAGCGAGGAGGACATTGCCATGAAACGGCTGGCGGGTGGGATCGTAGCGGCGGGGCTGATTTTCGGGTTTACGCCGAGTGTTGCACATGGGCAGCTTCACGGCATGGTGGTACAAAACACGTCGATCGGACCCGGCGTGATGATCGGGGGCGATTACGCTCGGGGTTTAAACGATGAATCGGGCGAGACGAATTACTTCGGTGCGCGCGTTGGGGTGGGGCTGCCCGTCGTGAGTTTCTGGGGTGGTGTGGGCGCGGTGAAGAACGGCGACAGCGAGGTGACGTTTGGAGGCGGCGGCGCCATCAAGGTGTTTCAGGGCCCCATGGTCCCAGTGGAGCTGTCACTCCAGGGTGGGTTCGGGTACATCGGCGAGTCAAACGGGAACCTCGTCAACATCCCGATTGGCGTCGCCCTCGTGATCGACGTGCCGAGCCCGGCGATCAGTGTAAAGCCCTGGGGTATGCCGCGCATTCACATTCAGAGCATTTCCCCCGACGTCGGTGACTCGCAGACCGAGGTTGGTTTCGGCGCGTCTGGTGGACTCATTGTGGGCGCGCCCAACGGCCTAGGGGTGCACGCGACGCTCGATTGGATGACGATCGACTACGGGTTCGGAAGTGTCACGCCGTTGCTGTTCAGCACGAGCTCGGGCAGCCGCTGCGCGGTCTCGTCGACGAAC
>JBFIZG010000325.1:0-4502 GCA_041604955.1 Gemmatimonadales bacterium
GGATCGACGAACCCGCGGGATGCTACGACGACATCGAGCTCACGCAGACGGCCGTTCTGTGGGGCGCCAACATGGCTGAGATGCACCCCATGCTGTGGAGCCGCGTGACCGAGAAGCGTATGAGCGATCCGGACTACCGTGTGATCAACCTCACCACGTTTTCCAATCGCAGCAGCGACCTCGCCGATCGCGAGATCATCTTCAAGCCGAACACCGACCTCGCGATTCTCAACTACATCGCGCGCGAGATCCTCGAACGCGACTCCTGGGACAGGGACTTCGTGCATGAGCATTGTGTGTTCGCCACCGGGCCGTACGACATCGGCTACGGAATGCGCAACACCGACGAGTACGCCAAGCCCGCAGAGCGCGACACGCAGGCGCGTGAACGCCAGGTGAAGCTGGAACGCGACGAAGTCGTCGCGCAGCGCAAGGATCCGAACGCCACCCACGTCGTCGACCAGAAGAGCGCGGGCGGGGCGGGCGCGCACTGGATGATCACGTTCGAGGAGTTCAAGCGCGGGGTCGCCCCCTATACGCTGGACTTCGTAGCCGAGCTCTCCAAAGGCGACCCGGACGAGCCTCTGGAGAGCTACCGAAACAAGCTGCGCGAGTTGGCCGGCTACTACGCCGACCCGCAGCGTCGCGTCATGTCGCTTTGGACGATGGGCTTCAACCAGCACGTCCGGGGCACCTGGGTCAATGAGCAGGCGTACATGGTCCACCTTCTGATGGGTAAGCAGGCCAGGCCGGGAAATGGTGCCTTTTCGCTGACCGGTCAGCCGTCGGCGTGCGGCACGGCGCGCGAGGTCGGGACGTTCGCGCATCGCCTCCCCGCCGACATGGTGGTCGACAACCCGGCACATCGGGCGCGGTCGGAGCAGGTGTGGCGGCTGCCGTCCAAGACGCTCAACCCCAAGGTCGGAAGCCACATTACGAAGATGATGCGCGACCTCGAGGACGGCAGCCTCAAGTGGCTCTGGGTGCAAGTGACGAATCCGTTCCAGTCGACAGCCAACGCGAATCACTGGATCGAAGCGAGTCGCAAGAGTGACACGTTCGTCGTCGTGTCGGACGTCTATCCCACACTTTCGTGCAAGGTCGCCGACCTCATCCTGCCGTCCGCCATGATCTTTGAAAAGTGGGGTGCGTACGGCAACTCCGAGCGGCGCACACAGATGTGGCGCCAGCAGGTCCCACCGCCGGGCGAGGCGCGCAGCGATCTCTGGCAGGTCATGGAGTTCTCGAAGCGTTTCCGCATCGGTGAGGTTTGGACCGAACAGAAAGTGGCCGGCTTGACGGCCGACGGCTTCGAAGCGGGCAAGCTCCCGGACGTTCTGACCGAAGCCGAGCGCATGGGATACTCGCGAGACGCCACCCTGTACGACGTGTTGTTCGAGACCCCGCAAAACACCGGCGTGGCGTGGCCCGACCCTGTGGCGAAGGGGCACGATAACCACACGGTCGTGCATGCGGGCGTGTCGTGGTTTCCCGAGAAGGCGTTGTTCGAGGAGTACGCCCAGTTCGGCCGCGGCCACGCGCACGACCTCGCGCACTTCGACGTGTACTACCGTGAAGACGTGCGCGGCTTGCGTTGGCCAGTCATCGACGGCAAGGAGACGCGCTGGCGTTTCAACGCCGAGCACGACCCTCTCGTGAAGACGAGCACCGGTTTCGAGTTCTACGGTCCGGCGTTGAAGGCCATCCCGAGCGGCAACCTCGACGGCGTCACCGAGACGCAGAAGAGATCCTTGGCGGGCAAGGCGAAGATCTTCTTCCGTCCGTACGCGGCACCGGCCGAGAGCCCGGATGAACACTATGATCTCTGGCTGTGCACCGGGCGCGTCCTGGAGCATTGGCACAGCGGCAGCATGACGCGGCGCGTCCCCGAGCTGCACCAGGCCATGCCAACGGCAAAGATCTACATGCACCGGGCCGATGCCAAGAAGCGCAGCCTGCAGCAGGGCGATCTGGCCTGGATCGAGTCGCGACGCGGGAAGATTCAGGCACGCGTCGAAACACGTGGTCGCAATCGCATGCCACGCGGCACCGTGTACGTGCCCTGGTTCGACGAGGGCGTGTTTATCAACAAGGTCACGCTCGATGCGACCTGTCCGATTTCGAAAGAGACCGACTTCAAGAAGTGTGCGGTGAAGGTCTACGCATCAGCGCGGGAGGCGGGAACGCAATGAAACGCAACTCGGGCATGACCCTCGTGTTACTCGTCCTCTCAGCAGCCTCGCTCGCGGCAATGGGCAACGGTACGCCGGATCGCGAGCTGAGTCTCAGCAAGACGTCGGTTTTCGAGGTGACGCAGCCCCCGATCGAGAAGAGAAATGTGAGCGAGCCGGGTGAAGGTGCCACGCTGCCGGCCGACTTCCCGGAACAGCCCGTGCTGGTTCCACATGCAATCGTCGACTGGTTGCCGATCACGTTGACGGAGAACCAATGCATCGATTGTCATGCCGTAGAAGAGAAGGTGGAGGGTGAGCCGACACCCATCCCACGCAGCCATTTCATCGATCTACGCAACACGCCGGACACGGTCAGCGACAAGGTCGTCGGAGCACGCTACAACTGCGTGTCGTGTCACGCCGCACCGGGATCCAACGAGCCGCTCGTAGACAACGAGTTCGTTCCCAGCCGTTGAGCGTGCGAGGGCACTCCTCGATGATCGCAGCCTGGTCTTCACAATAACGATCAGCGCATCGCGATTTCGCCTTCAATCGGCTCCTAGATGAAGTTGTCCGAGTTCTCGCGGTGCAACTCGATAGCAAGCCATCGCCGGCCGATGTGTTCTGTCGTCAGAGCGTAGGCGTCGGCGATGGTCCGGATCGATTCGGGGTTCAAGTTCGCGTGTTCGAGATCCAAGGAAATCCTTTGTCCCTCGACGTGGACAAGTTCCTTGAGTGCGGCGTCAAACCCCAGAGCCTTTCCGCCCAGAATCCGTCAACAGCGACGATCGCGACGGCGCCCACGCGCTCGATTCGGATGCCCACAGATCACCTTGAGAATCAAGCTCGGTCATTGCGATGGTCGTTGACACTCGATCGAAGAGCGCGTGCCCGTTCAGAAGACCTTATTCATTTCCGCGATATCATATGTTGGAGAAGTCTTCAAACTTTCCTTGAGACTTTCCTTTTGGGCTTTCTCGAGATCCTTGAACGTTCAACATGGTTGCGATTCTCCTTGTCGCCGTCGTGCTGTGAATCTAGCCTGAAGATACACTGTTGAAAAAGACATCAGTGGTATCTCGGCTGCAGACCAGCTGTGACGCCACACCGGGTTCGCTCACGCATTGCGACCATCCACCTCGTTGGCTTGATTCCATGCCGACGAGAGCCCGAAAGGAGGGAGTCGTCGTGCGATCGACTAATGCCTGCGCATTCTTCATGATCCTCTCCGTGTGCGCGGTGACCTTGAGCCACGAGACGGTGTTGGCGCAATCCCTGTTGTGGAGGGACAATTTCGACGACGCCGACATCAGCGACTGGAGCATCGAGAACCCATACCGGAACGGCGACAACCCGGTGACCATTGAGCCCAATGGAACGCATTGGGTTTCACCAAATTACAGCCTCATGGTCTCGAGCCCGCAGGCCAACGGCTATAGCGGTAAGGCGGTCGGACCGGACCTACCGATCGACATCACGCAGCCGTTTCGGATCGAGTTCTCGTTCCGCTACGGCAGCTTCCACTGGTACCACTTGGTTCGCTTCGGCCCTGTTGCTCTGACGTTGGATTACGCGTCCATCAAGCTGCGCTACCACGCGAACGGGACGTGGGGGTACCTCGGAAGCCAGTCGTTCGGCGCCTACTGCCCTGCCAACCATTGGGCGCGGTTCCGGATCGAAGTGGATCCTCCGGGCGGCAACTACTCCGTGTACATCGACGACGTTTTCGTGGGAACGGTCAATTACGGCACGCATGATACTGGTTACCGCGGTTTCCAGATCCTCGAGACAAGCGGCGGTAATGTCGACTTTTTGAGCGAGGGCTACTACGACGACCTGGAGATCGTCGGGACGTTGGTGTGGAAGGAACACTTCGATTACGGCGACATGACCGGCTGGAACGTGACCAATCCGTTTCGCGCTGGTGACAGCCCGGTGACGCTCGAGACGAGCGGTTCGGAATGGGTCTCGCCAGGCTACAGCCTAAAGGTCTCGAGCCCCCAGGCGAATGGTTATAGCGGCCGGGCCATCGGCCCCGACCTTCCCATTGACATTACGCAGCCTTTCCGCGTCGAGTTCTCGTTCCGATACGGCAGCTTCCACTGGTATCACCTCGTACGCTTTGGACCCATCGCGCTGACGATGGATTACGCGTCGATCAGACTGCGCTACCACGCAAACGGTGTGTGGGGATACCTGGGCAGCCAGTCGTTGGGGTCGTAGGTGTCGGAGTGTGATGCGGAGATCGACACCTCCCTCAACGCCCTTAAACATGTCTCTAGTACTTGCCAGAAAGCCCAAAAGCCTATTCGTAGCATGAATGACAAC
>JBFIZG010000326.1:0-4498 GCA_041604955.1 Gemmatimonadales bacterium
CAATCCGGAACCCGAAGACGTGCGTCTTGCATCGTCGCCGCCGATGCTCCTGTACATCGGGCCACCTTGGCTCCTTCCGACGCTCATTGGGGCAGTGCCCCTCTTGCTGGCGTACCAGGATAACGATGGCGAGGGATTTGTTCTGCGCGCGCTTGCCGTACTTGCGGCGACGGTGGTTCTCCAATTCGTGCGCAGCCGAGCGTGGCCTACACGGGCCCGTACCGAATTCAAGTTCGACAGAGCGGCCGGGAGCATTCGGCTCCTCGTCGTCCTGCCCATCCTGCTCTCGGCGTGGCTCCTCGGCCCCTGGCTCTGGTCCAACTGGCCGGAGATTTCCATCGGGGTGCCGCCGCAACGGTTCGACTTCGCAGCCGTATTTGGTGCGGAACTCAAATGGTGGCTGCTCCTGGGAGCAGGTGGGCACGCGGTGCTGTGGCTCGTCCTCTGGTACCACGCGGGAAAAGGAAACAGAACGTTCTGGGTCACGTTCTTAGCTGCGCTCGGCGCGGGAGCGCTCGGAGGTTTTCTGCTCCGATTGGTTCCCCCTCTCATCGTTGTGGAATCGCCCGGCAACCAGCCGGTTGGGAGTGACTCGCTCGCGTCCGTCGCGACGGTCGATTCGACGAGCGTGGCGGCCGGACCGGCTGACCTCTTCTCCATTACCGCGCTGCCGGTTGTCATTCTCGTTATCGGAGTCACGGGAATCGTCTTCATCGGTTTGGTGGGGCGAGACTATTCAGATGAGGCTCGCGAGTGGTGGAGCCGGCTCGTGGGGTCCGTTGCGACCTGGACGATTGCGATCACGGGGTTGTCGGTGGCATCGATTTTGGGTTGGGAAGCGCTCAAGGACTTGTGGACCAGCGCGGACGAAGCCTGGATGCGAGGCGCGATCGGGTCAGGTTGGCTCCTCACCACCATCTCCGGACTCTTGGCGGGAAAATCGGCGTCAACGGCCGAACCGGGAAAGAAACGAGTTGCCAAACTCGTCGCCGGAGTAGCGCCCTATGTTTTCGTTGGCGGACTTATCTTGCTGGTCGCTGGGCTTGCCGAGGCCGTGAGTCATTGGGCCGTCGGGTGGATAGACGGTGGGTGGGATACGGTCTCGCTCATCGGCGCCGCGCTCGGGAGCTTCCTGCTGGCTGTCGGCCTCTCCTGGCGTGTCGACATCAACGAATTCTCGATGCACGCCGTGTATCGAAATCGCCTCGTTCGTGCGTATCTGGGCGCCTCGAACGAGCGAGATCCATCTCCCTGGACCGGATTCGACCCCAGCGACAACGACGTATACCTTAATGACCTCCGTGTTCCGTCCTACAGCGGTCCCTATCCAATCGTCAACACCACGTTGAACCTCGTCGGCGGCAAGAAGCTCGCTTGGCAACAACGCAGGGCCGCGTCCTTCGCGTTCACCCCGGATTCGTGCGGCTTCGAAGTCCTCCCTGACAGCGAAACCGAGCCCCAGCCACATCTGTTCGAAACCGGTTTTCGCTCGATCGAGAGCTACGGGGGCAGAATCCCACTGGGGACGGCTATGGCCATATCGGGAGCGGCCGCGAGCCCCAACATGGGACACCAGACGTCGACCGCTGTCGCGTTCCTGATGACTGTCTTCAACGTGCGGCTGGGGTGGTGGATGCGAAATCCTCGGCGGCACTGGCACCGGCTCCTCCGACCCACGTTCGGAGCCGGTGACGCCGGGCCTCGCCTGGGACTGCTGTATCTGCTATTCGAACTACTCGGCCAAACCAACGACGAACAGGGGTTCGTGTACCTGTCAGACGGCGGTCACTTCGAGAACCTCGGGATCTACGAGTTGGTGAAGCGTCGCTGCAAATACATCGTCGCATGCGACGCGGAGGCCGATCCGAAAATGCAATTCTCCGGACTCGGCAACGCCATCGAGAAGTGCCGCACCGATTTTGGCGTTGAGATCTCGATCGACGTGCAGGGGCTGCGTCCCGTTGAGAACGAAAAATACAGCGCTCAACACTGGGCAATGGGCACCATCGAATACCCCGAGCGTGGAAACGAACGGGCGTTTCGTGGGATACTACTGTACATCAAGTCGTCGCTCACCGGCGATGAACCCACCGACGTGCTGCGATACAAAGATCAGAACCCCGACTTTCCGCACGAGAGCACAGCGGATCAGTGGTTCGAAGAATCCCAGTTCGAGAGCTACCGTCGACTGGGCCAGGACATCGCCGAATCGGTTTTCGAGACACCCATGATCGCCGACATATCGAAGGTCCGAAACGAAGATCTTTTTGGCCAGCTCCGACGGTCGTGGGCGGCCATCCGGACCGAGCACCAAGAATCATTCGTCGCGCACCTCGAATCGCTCGATCGGCTACACACCGAGATCCGCGATCGCAACATCGAGTTCCTGGATGGGCTGCTCCATCCGGATTGGACTTCTCTCGTATCGAGCGTGTCGGACGACGGTGGACGCCCCCACGGAGAGCCGCCGGGGGCGGCGGGAGCACAGCATCGCTTGCCCCGCGACGCTACCGAGTTTCGCGAGGCATTCGTCGTGTGCAACCAGATGATGCGGCTGATGGAAGGCGTCTATCTCGATCTCCGCCTCGACACCGAAATGCATTACCCGGACAACGACGGTTGGATGCACCTGTTTCGGCAATGGGCACGCGGACCGACCTTCCGCCTCATGTGGATGTTGAGTGGCAGAAACTACAGCGTTCCGCTGCGTGCGTTCTGTCGCGAGCACCTGGGTCTCGACGTCAAGAACTCCGGTTGGGTGAAGTGTACGGAACTCCGAGCTGACATGTCGGCACTCGACGCGCACGAGCGAACGGCAGTCCGTTCATGGTTGAGCTCTGTCAACAACAAAGTCTTCGTGTTTCAGCTTGTGCATGCGGATCACCCCTCGCCGTTCACCCCCACAGTCGGCGTGGCCGCGATCGAACGGATTGACGGGACCCGAAGTCAACTGTTGTACTTCCGGATCCGGGAACAATTTCAAAGAATGGGACTGGGACACGCAGCAATGCGGAAGCTCCTCGACGAGCAGTGTCTCCGGGGATGGGCGGCCCATCGCCCCGAGACGAACGAGGAGCGGGCAGTCGACCGGCTCCTCAATGCGGTACGCCGCACGCTGAAATGGGAACGAGCGCTTGTCGATGCGACTGAGTAGCCCCCGGCGGTCCATCGTCGCCTCGTGGAGCGGCGCGAACGCCGTTTGAGACTTCCCGCGCCCCGCTCCCACTCTCCAGACCTGGTTACATCCGTTGCCGCCGGGTACGAATCGCCTTGTCAACAAATGCTACCGACGACCCTGTTGGCACGCCGGCCTCGCCGCGCCGTTGTCGCCGCCATTTTCGTGTCGGTCGCCGGTACGGTTCCGCTCGCAGGCTGCGGCGACACTCCGGCACCTGACCCAAACCACCAAGGGCTCGGTGCCGTTCCCGAACCGTCGATCGAATGGGGTCCCGAACGCTACGTGAGCTATCGATCCGAAGTTCCCCTGCGTTTGGATGGAAGGCTCGACGAACGGCGCTGGCAGAGCGCCAACTGGACAAGAGACTTCGTCGACATCGAAGGCGACTCCCGCCCCCCGCCGCGATTCCGCACACGCGCGAAGATGCTATGGGACTCGACGTATTTCTACATCGGAGCGGAGATGGAGGAGCCGCACGTCTGGGGGTCACTCACCGAGCGAGATGCCGTCATCTATCTCGACCCCGACTTCGAAGTGTTCATCGACCCCGATGGAGACACGCACAACTACTACGAACTCGAAGTGAACGCACTGGGCACCGAATGGGACTTGTTGCTGGTCAAACCCTATCGCGACGGCGGGCCGGCCATCAACGCCTGGGACATCCAAGGGCTCGAGACGGCGGTTTTCATCGACGGAACCCTGAACGACCCGCGGGACATCGATCGGGGATGGAGCATCGAGATCGCAATCCCCTGGGCGGTGCTGGGACAGGCCACCGAGATGGCGAGCCCTCCGGCGGCGGGCGATCAGTGGCGCGTGAATTTCTCGCGTGTCGCCTGGCGCACGCGTGTCGAAGACGG
Source organism: Gemmatimonadales bacterium (assembly GCA_041604955.1). Classification (GTDB taxonomy): domain Bacteria; phylum Gemmatimonadota; class Gemmatimonadetes; order Gemmatimonadales; family GWC2-71-9; genus JBFHWR01. Next base: position 4,042 of record JBFIZG010000326.1, read on the forward strand.
ACAGTATAAAAAAATCATGGATCCGCCCGCCGGACGATCGCGACCGGAAGACAACTGGGTATGGTCGCCGCAAGGCCTCATCAATATGCACTACCCGGAGATGTGGGGAATCGTGCAGTTCGCTTCGTCGCTCGCCGGCGATCGGGTCGACCGTCATGTCGCCGACTCCCGCGACGAGGCAAAATGGGCGCTCAGACAGATCTACTATCGGCAGCGGACTCGGTTCGACAGTCTCGGCACGTTCAGCACGAGTCTCGCGGAGCTAGGACTCGGCGGGCTGACGGCGGCGGGGTACACGTCCCCGGAGATCACGGTGACTCCAGGGCTTTTTGAGGCGTGGTTTACCCAGTCAGACGGGAACCGACTTAGAATTCGGCAGGACGGTCTTGTCTGGTAAAGCTCCGAGGGCTCAAAGGATACCTGTGACAGTCCAACTAACGGTCTTTCGTCAGTGTCG
>JBFIZG010000327.1:0-4475 GCA_041604955.1 Gemmatimonadales bacterium
GCCAAGGAAGCCATCGTGACGCTCGCGGCCGAGCGGGGATTCCGCATCGATACGACCGAAGACGTCAGCTACATCACCGAAGACTCGCTGCGGCGCTACAGCGCCGTGATCTTCCTTCACACCACCGGTGAGTTCCTCGACCGCGCGGCCCAGGTCGACCTCCAGCGTTTCATTCAGGCGGGTGGCGGGTTCGTGGGCATCCACGCGGCCGCCGACGGGCTCTACGGGTGGCGCTGGTACGGGCGGTTGGTGGGCGGATACTTCGAAAGCCATCCGCCTATCCAGCAGGCCCGGCTGGTGGTGACCGATTCGGCTCATCCGATGACGAGGCACCTGCCCGGCACCTGGGAGCGCACCGACGAGTGGTACAACTACAAGCGACTCGTTGCGGATCTCCAGGTTGTCCTGACGATCGATGAGACCAGCTATCAGGGCGGCACCAACGGACCCGGTCACCCAATGACCTGGTACCACGAGTTCGATGGCGGCCGCTCCTGGTACACGGGGCTCGGTCACACCGAGGAATCGTATCGCGACCCTAACTTCCTCTCGCTGCTCGAAAACGGAATCGAGTGGGCGACCAGCGGGCCGTCGCTCGACTACCGCAAGGCGCGGGCGATGCGGGTACCCGCCGACCCGGGGGTCAGCAAGCAGGTGTTGGCCGTGGGTGAGTTCACCGAGCCAACCGAACTGACGGTTCTTCCGGACGGTGACGTGCTGGTGGTCGAGCGGCGCGGTCGAGTGCTGCGTTACCGGGCAGCCGACAGCTCGCTGGCGGTGATGGCCGAGATACCCGTCTACTGGCAGACGGGCATCGAAGGTGTGAACGCAGAGGAAGGCCTACTTGGCGTGACGGCGGATCCGGACTTCGCTGAGAACAATTACATCTATCTCTTCTACAGCCCGGTGGGTCCGTCAGTCAATCGGCTGTCGCGCTTCAACCTCACCGACGATTCCCTGGCCCTCGGCTCCGAGAAGGTCGTCCTCGAGCTTTTTTCGCAGCGACAGATCTGCTGTCACACGGGTGGGTCGCTCGCGTTTGGCCCGGACGGCAATCTCTACCTCTCGACCGGTGACAACGCGACCCCGTTCGACGTCCCCGGGCGGCGCATTGCCAATCACGGCTTTTCCCCCATGGATAACCGCCGCGGGCTCGAGCAGTACGACGCGCGGCGCTCGTCCGCCAACACCAACGATTTGCGTGGCAAGGTGATTCGAATACGGATCCAGCCCGATGGCTCGTACACGATTCCCAACGGGAATCTCTTCCCGCCCGGCACGGCCAACACGCGACCCGAGATCTACGCCATGGGCACGCGCAACGCTTACCGTTTATCCGTCGATCCCGTGACCAACTTCGTGTACTGGGGGGACGTGGGTCCCGACGCTAACGAGGACAGCCTCGCCACTCGGGGACCGCGCGGCTATGACGAAATCAACCAGGCGCGTGGGCCGGGATTCTTCGGATGGCCACTGTTCATCGGTGAAAACGAGCCGTATCGGCGGTATGACTTCCGCACTGGTGTGAGCGGAGACTTCTTCGATGTGAACAATCCGGTGAACGAATCAGCGAGCAACACGGGCTTGCGTGATCTCCCACCCGCGCAGCCCGCGTTCATCTGGTATCCCTATGTTGATTCACCGGATTTCCCCGGCGTCGGAAACGGCGGCCGCACCTTGCTGGCGGGGCCGGTCTACCGCGCGGACCGGTACCCGGCGGCCACGCGGTTACCAGCCTACTACGACGGTAAGCTGTTCATCTACGACTGGCTGCGGCACTGGATCAAGGTGGTGACGCTCACGGAAAGCGGGGACTACGAGGCGCTGGAGCCGTTTCTGCCCGACGTGAAGTTCGCCGGGCCGATCGACCTCGAGGTGGGCCCAGACGGCAGCCTGTATCTTCTGGAATACGGGATCGGCTGGTTCGCGAAGAACCCGGATGCAGCGCTATCGCGGATCGGGCCGGCTGCGCGCTGAAGGCCCGGCTGTCAGTCCAGCGCGGTCAGCTCGGCGATCGGTGTTAGTGAGACTTTCCGGAACTCGACCTCCGACCCTTCCGACTGTAGCGCGATCTGGCCGTGATCGGCCGTGGCATCCCAGCCATCGTTCACCAAATCGCCGTTCACCCATACTCTGATCGCGTTGCCGACCGTCTCGACGACCATCGTGTTCCACTCGCCGAGGGATTTTTCGGAGTCGTCTGTCAGGTTGAGAATGCGGCGCGCCTTGCCCTCCGTGATCCCCCACTCCGCCGGTGGTCCGCGACGTCGTTCCATGTCACGAACCTGGATGTCTTCCACGATGCACCAGAAGTCGCCGGCGTTCCCGTGCTCCATTTGGACCTCGATCGAGCGTGGGAACATGTCGTAGAGGGCGCGTGGGGTGGAGGCATGCACTAACACACCGGCGTTGCCCGGTTCGCCCGGAAAGCGGTATTCGATCTCCAGCCGGTAATTGCGAAACGTGGAATCCGTGATGAGATGCCCGCGCGGCTCGCCGAGGCTCACGAGCAAACCATTGCGGACCACAAAGGGGCTGCGGACCCGTACGTTTGAGTCTGCGGCGGGGACATCGATATGCCAGCCGGTAAGGTCGTTGCCGTTGAAAAGCGCCTGTGGCGCTGGCTGCGAGGCGCAACCCGTGATAAGGACAGCAGCCGCGCACGCAGCGAGGATCGGCGATAACTTCATGAATCGAAAATAGTGAACGGACGGGTGGAATTGAAGAAACAACACGGAGTGGCCAAGTGAAGTGGGGCGGTTTGACGTTGCAACACATCGTCACTGGAACGTGTAGCGCTCTGTTCCTGGGAATTCTGCTTGGCGTTGTCGCCTCAGACGCGCGTGCCATGCAGGATGCCCGCGACGTGCGCGTCATGTCGTTCAACATCCGGTATGGTACTGCCGAAGATGGCGCCAACGCGTGGCCGCTTCGGCGAGAGCTGGTCTACGAGACCATCCGCGATGCAGCTCCGGGGATCATCGGCGTCCAGGAAGCGCTGGACTTCCAGCTCGATGAGATCGAGGAAGCGCTACCCATGTACGGTCGGATTGGGGTGGGGCGGGACGACGGACGGACAGCGGGCGAGTACGCCGCCATCCTCATCGATCGGAGCCGGTTTGCGGTTCTCGAAAGCGGCACCTTCTGGTTTTCAAACACCCCGTCCACACCGGGATCCATGCACTGGGGTAATCGTATTCCCCGTATCTGCACGTGGGCGCGCCTGCGGAATCGTGCGACGGGACGCTCACTGTACGTCTTTAATGTCCACTGGGATCACGAATCGCAACCGTCACGGGTGCGGAGTGCGCGCCTCCTGATCGAACGGATTGCCGCCCGGGCGGTCCGGGATGATCCCGCCATCGTCACCGGCGATTTCAACGCTGGTGAGAAGAACCCGGCGTTTCGGTATCTCCTGAATCGCGGTCTTTTCGACACGTTCCGGGAACGACACCCCAAAGACTCCCTAGTGGGGACCTTCCATCGGTTCAGAGGCCGAGTGAACGGCGAGAAGATCGATGCGGTGCTCACCACTCCAGAGTGGATCGTGATTGACGCCGCCATTGTCCGCCACAACCGGGATGGGCGATATCCATCGGACCATTTCCCGGTGACGGCGGTGGTGCGACGACGTCAGTAGTGTTGACGTATATAATGAATACGCGATGCTCGAGATCGAGACTCTTCACCACATAACGCTCACCGTCACCGACCTCGATCGGTCAAAGCGGTTCTATGCCGAGGTCCTGGGACTCCGCGAGATTCCGCGTCCGCCGTTCGACTTTCCGGGGTGTTGGTTTGCGCTGGGCGATCGGCAGCTCCATCTCATCCAACGCAGCGACGGAACGACGCGTGGTGCGCGTGGCCTCGATTCACGCGATGTCCACTTCGCCATCCGTGTTCGGAACTTTGAAGAGACCGTCCTGGCTCTGCGCTCAAAAGGCTACCGGGAGGATCGACCGAACGATGACCTCATGAAGATCAAGGTCAGCCCCGGGGCGACGGCTGGGTTTCCGCAGATCTTCATCCTCGATCCCGACCGGCACGTGATCGAGATAAATGCGGAGCGGGTGGAGGGGTAGGTCCGACCTCCGCCTACGCCAGCAATGAAGGAGAAACGCAGCAAGCGCCGCTGAGCCGGCTGGCGATGGTCGCTCACTGTCTCCGTGCGGTGGCACCACATTCTTCCCAGCGCTCGCTCTTACTCGCGAGGTATTGAATCACGACGTCACGCAGGTCGTTTCGCTGGCTGTTGTCGACGCCGGTGAGCGCCAGCTCGGTGTATTCCACCAGACCTTTCAGAAACTCGAGATTCGATTCCCTGCCGTCGCTGAGAAATTTCGGGAGAACGACCTTGTAAAGCCGGTCTCGCTCGAGCGCGGCACCGTTGATGACCACCTGCCCATCGTCCCCCCTGGTGACGTTCGGGCTGACCTGCAGGTATCCGCCCTGCCCGATGTTTTCGACCAGTCCGA
>JBFIZG010000328.1:0-4440 GCA_041604955.1 Gemmatimonadales bacterium
GCCTCGTGCATCTCCACCAGTCCCAGCTCACTCCACGTGATACCCGCACGCTCGAGCGCTTTGGGAACGGCATAAGCGGGACCCATCAACAGCTGATCGCCGGGATCGAGCGCCGCCGTCGCATACGACCGGATATACGCGAGCGGTTCATACCCCAGCGCGCGCGCGGCGTCGGCGCTCATGAGCAACACGGCCGAAGCGCCGTCCGTGAGCGGAGACGCATTTGCTGCCGTCACGGAGCCGTACCGTCGGTCGAAGACGGGCCTGAGCTTCGCCATCTGTTCGAGGCTCGTGTCCGCCCGAATCCCGTCGTCGTTCGTGATGACGGTTTCGGACCCGGCTCGAAACAGCGGCGCGATCTCGGCTGTCAACCGCCCATCGAGCGTCCCGGCGTTGGCCAACCGATGACTGCGAAGCGCGAACCGATCCTGTTCCTCCCGGCTGATGCCGTTCAGCTTCGCCATTTTTTCGGCCGACTGTCCCATGGTCTCTCCCGTCGACGGTTCGGCTATCGCGGGCGAGACCGGAATGAGGTCGCGTGGTCGGACACCGGCCAGCAACTTGGCACGCGCCCCAACCGATTTCGCCTTGCTCATGCGGACCAGCATCTCGGAGAACCGGCGCGAGTGAAGAATCGGGACGCTCGAGAGACTCTCGGCCCCTCCGGCGATGACCACGTCGGCGTGGCCCAAGGCGATTTGGTCGAACCCCAACGCGATGGCCTCGTTGGCGGACGCGCACGCGCGATTGACCGATGCCGCCGGGATGTTCTGGGGAAACTGGGGGAGGAGACTCACTTCCCGGGCCAGGTTTGGGGCGAGCGGGCTCGGCACGACCTGCCCGAAATACATCTGGTCGACGTTCGAGCCGTCGAGGTTGACGCGGTGGACGAGTTCGATGGCCGCGTGGCGGGCGAGGTCGACCGCCGATATATCTTTGAGGACACCCCCGGCGCGACAAAACGGGGTTCTCACGCCCGCGACGAAAGCCACCCGTCTCGATGTCGTAGCAGATGTCATGATGGGCGGAAACTAGCCGGATGGGTTGTGGCTAGCCAGCAGGACTTGTGGGGGGAAGGACCGGTTCACCATCATTTCGTTAGATGCCGCGCCAGCACGCTCGCCACAAACCGAGGACGTCCATCAATAATCTCCAACACCTCCCGTGCGTGCACGATTTGAAACGGGCGCACGAGCGAAACGAGTTCACCCTGTCCGAGCAGATGGTCATCCGATGTCGGTCCGCTCTCCAGCGTGCGTTGTTGTTCGAGAAACGTCTCCGCCAGGAGGTGGCCGCCTGGTTTCACCGCGTTCAGAAACGTCGGGAAGCGCTGACGGTCCAGGTAATAGAATACCATGACGACGTCGAACGGGCCTTTTGGCGGAGGATCGCGCTCCAGGTCGTGAACGCGCCAACGGATTCGGCGACGGTGTTTCCGCCCAGCCTTCTTGGCCCGTGCGAGTCGTTCCGCGTCGACTTCGACCGCTTCGACTCGGGCGCCGCGTTCGGCGGCCGCACGGGCATGGCGTCCCTCGCCACATGCCAGGTCGAGGACGGACACGCCGTCCGCAAACAGGTTCTTGTGCCACGTGAACCAAGGGCTCACCGCTGTGGGCGCTGACACGGCCGCTGGCGCTCCGTTCTCCTTTGAGACCCGTGAGCGAAACCTAACCCAGATGACCACCGAACCGGTCGACTTGTTGGTGATCGGTGGGGGAATCACCGGCGCCGGGATAGCGCGTGACGCGGCGATGCGGGGGTTCCGAACCGCGCTCATCGAGAAGGGTGACTTTGGGTCGGGCACGAGCTCCCGGTCGAGCCGTTTGGTCCATGGTGGCCTGCGTTACCTCGAACACGGGCACCTGCGGTTGGTATTCGAGGCCAGCCGCGAACGCCGCGTATTGCTTCAAACCGCCCCACACCTGGTAAAACCCCGCTCGTTCATTTTTCCCATCTACCGGGGAAGTCGCGTCTCGAAATGGCGGCTGTGGGCGGGGCTCTGGCTCTACGACATGCTGGCGATGTTCAGAAACGTGCACCAGCACCAGATGCTCAGTAAACGTCGCCTCATCAACGCAGAGCCGGAACTCAAGGAACGGGACCTCACGGGCGGTGCCCGCTACTTTGACGCCGAGTGCGATGACGCCAGGCTGACACTCGCAACCGTTCGAAGCGCGCACAACCACGGCGCAGCCGTCGCAAACTACGTCCGTGCCGACAGGCTCGAACTCGTCGACGGCCGCATCCGCGGCGCGCGTATCACCGATCTCGTCAGCGGATCGCAACGAACCATCCGAGCGCTTTGCGTTGCGAACGCGACCGGTCCGTGGTCGGACAACGTCCGCTCTCAGTTGGGGTGTGATCCCGCGTTGCGGCCGACCAAGGGCGTTCACGCGGTCGTGCCGCGGCGCCGACTTGGCAATCGTGAGGCGCTCACGATCACGTCACCGGTCGACGGACGCGTGATGTTCATTATTCCCTGGGGGGATCTGTCCTACATCGGCACGACCGACACCGACACCGACGTTTCGGCTGACGAGCTGACGGCAGATGCGTCAGACATCGTGTACCTGCTTCGCTCCGCCAACGCGTTGTTCCCCAACGCACGCTTGGCCCCCAGCGACGTAGTCGCCACGTGGGCGGGTCTTCGGCCGCTCCTTCGACCACCCGACACGGCCGACCCGGGAGCGGTGTCCAGAGAACACCGCATCCTCGACGACGAATCGGGCCTGCTGTCGATCGTCGGTGGAAAGCTCACGACGTACCGAGTGATGGCGGCGGACATGGTCGATCGCGTTGCCGAGGCGTTGAGTCGACTGGACGGCCGGCCGACCCCTGAACGGGCCCGAACCGACCGGGAGCCGCTCCCAGGCGGCGAAGTACACGATCTCGACGTGATCGTCGAGGACACGGAACAGCAGGGCTTCTCGCACAAAACCGCGCAACACCTGGTCGCCGCCCACGGCAGCGAAACACCGGCGGTGATCAGGCTCGCCCAATCCGATCCGGAATTGGCAAAACCGGTTGTACCCGGTCACACACCGTTGCTCGCGGAGTTGGTGCATGCGATCCGTCGCGAAATGGCCTTGACGCTCGGCGATCTCCTCATCCGCCGCACGCATCTGTTCTACGAGGCCCCCCTCGAGACGCTCGACCGAATCGAGCGAATCGCGGCGTTGGCAGCGCAAGAGATGGGGTGGGACGACGCGCGGCGGGACGCGGAACTCATCGCGTACCGGAGCGAGATCGATCGAATGCTGGCGTTTCGGGACGCGCCGGAACGCACCGACGACGAATAGTCAGGACGCCGGCGCGACCCTCGCATCCCGAGCGGCACGCGCGCTTTCGTACTCGCGCTTGAGATCGTCGAGCATCTGGGCGCGCCGGTCGTATAGTCGACGTGGCGTGCGCGGAGCATGTTTTGCAAGCGCGTATGCCGTGAGGATGGGCAACCCAACGGTGCTGTCCATGTAGGCGACCACGGTGTTCGGCAACTGATCCGGATCGATCTTCCCCCAGCTCACGGCTTCACCGGGCGTCGCCCCGGAAAGCCCGCCGGTGTCTGCTCGGGCGTCAGTGATTTGCAGAAAATAGTCGTGGCCTTTTTCGTCGATGCCCAACACTTCTTGAATCTGTGGCTCCGTTTGTAACACGAAGTTCTTGGGACTCCCGCCCCCGACGATCACCACGGCGCTCTTTCCGCCTTTTCGCTTGGTGTCCAGCACGATTGCCGCGGTTTCGTTCACGTCTGCCGAAACGTCGAGGCTGAGCGGGTGCCCCTGGAGCGACAGTTCGGCGACGTTCATGCCGATCGATGAATCTCCCGGTGACGACGTGTAGATCGGCACGCCCTGCTCGTGCGCGACGGTCAGCAACGAGCGGTGACGGAGTCCCAGCGCGCGTTCGCGTTCGCGCAGGTATCCACCCAAAAGGTAGTGGTATTCCGCAGTGCTCATGGCACGTTGGAATTCCGGCCGCGCGGAAACATCACGCACGAACGCGTCCGTTTCCAATAACACCCGGTAATCGAAGAAGATGTCGTAGATGCGGACGACGCCGTCCTCTCTGAGCAACACATCGTCCGCCTGCGCCGATCCACGATGCATGGAGAGACCGAGCGCGAAGTGCGCGTCATGGTACAGATTGGCGCCCGTCGAAACGATCCAATCTACGAACCCCGCCTCGATCAGCGGGATGAGGCACGACATGCCGAGACCCGCGGGCGTCATCGCTCCGGTGAGACTCATTCCAACCGTCGAGTCGTCCGCGAGCATCTTGGTGGAGTAGAGCAGACAGGCTTCCCTGAGTCGCCCGCCGTTGTAGGCGAGAAACGCGTTGTCGACCAACTCGGGAATCGTTTCCGCACCGGTGATGGGGGTCGGCTCGATCGCCTTCCCCATGAGACGCGCTTGTCGGTTCTTCGCCATATCAGACATCCAC
>JBFIZG010000329.1:0-4426 GCA_041604955.1 Gemmatimonadales bacterium
CGAACATTCAACACTCAACTGAGGTGCCGCCGGCTTCGGCGGCGGAACACTCAACATCCAACATCGAACATTCAACGTTCAACTGAGGTGCCGCCGGCTTCGGCGAATGAGGGTAGTCGAGGGGGTACGAGTGACATCGCTTCAGCGGCGGACTAGCCGAGCCGCGGCTTTTAGCCGCGAGTAACGGGCGGTAAAGGCGCTCAGTCGATAAAGGGTGACTTTTTCCCGCCGCTGCTCTTACGGGGTTTGGTGCTGTCAATCAATCTCTGCAGCTCTTCGGTACTCAGTTCGAACGGGTCTTTTTGATAGCCTGGCGAGGGAATCTTTCGAGGCTCCGTTCCCCCCGACACCGGCTCGAGCCGCCACTCGGACTCCGAATCGTCACGCACCTCCCACGCATTCCCATCGCGATCCGTAAACCGTCGGTAACCCATGCTGACCCTCCAAAGCTCTTTGACAACTAGAAACCGCTAACAGACGATTAGAGACGACTGAGGACGACTCTATCCCCCCAGATCTTCACTTACCTGCTCGTGAATCGTTTGCAGCTTCTCGAGCTTGAGCCGCCGTGTCCCAAATGGAAGCTGCACCCCGGTCTCCTCACCGACTTTCAGCCCCAACAGCGCACGGCCCAACGGCGACGAGACGGAGATGTGCCCGGCATCCAGATCCATCAAATCGGCGATCACCAACTCGAACACTTCGCGGTCCTTGGTTTCGAGGTCGAGCACGGTGACGATTGAACCGAGCCCCACTTCGTCCCGCGGGATCTTCTGCAAGTCGATGGAGGACAACTTGGAGAGACGGTCGCGCAAGTGGTTCAGCCGGGCACCTATGAACCGCTGACGTTCGAGCGCCGCCTGATAGTCGGCGTTTTCCCGCAGGTCGCCCAGCTCAATCGCCTTCTTGAGGGTCTCGGGAAGAACCACGTGCAACTCATGGTTCAGATCCTGTACTTCCTGCGACAAGCGGGCGCGAATTTCTTCAATCATGAGACAATCATAACTCCTGTTGGTCCCCGCAGTCATCCGACCGTTGGATCCGGCCGACGGCGTCCGCGACCGCCCCTGGTTGCTCCTCTTGAATGAAATACCCGGAGCGACTCACGGTATCGACCGCGAACGAAGATAACTCTGTTGTCAGCAACGTGACCTCGGCCGAAGATGGGCCCGAATCGTGCTCCGTGTCGCCCACGAGCAACACGACCGGGCAGGTGATGGCGCCCAGGTGATCGCTCAGGCGCTCTGGTTCCGGCGATTTGGCCATGCGTCTGAACGCCTTGATCGTTGCGCGATAGTCTTCGTCCAACCCCTTCGTGTACGCCAAAACAACCTGCTTGTCCACCCACGAATCGTCAAACGAGACCGATTTCATCTCTTTGTACAACATATGCTGTATGATGCCGCGACCGTTGATCATTCCCGCGATCGGGGCGAACCGCATCCACCGCCGAAACGCATCGGAGGTGGCCGTCTCTCCGGGCCCGCCTTCAATCGAGACAATGCCGCGAACCAAGCCGGGATGCCGATACGCCAGGCGCATGGCGATCGACGCGCCGATTGAGTGTCCCACGATCACCGCGTCCTCGATCGACAGGGAATCCAAGACCGCCGCCACGCGGTCGGCCTGAGCGGTGAGCGAATAGTCGGCCTCTTCAGGCAACGACGACAATCCCATGCCGAGTGGCTCGATACCGACGGACCAATACCCATCCCGCTCGAGACGGATCATTACGTGGCGGTACCCGTACGAGGAACCGAGAAGTCCTGGTATCATGACGACTGGGGCTCCGTCTCCGACCTGCGTGACTGCGAGGGACTCGGCCGGCGCGACGGCAACACGAACCGAGACGCTCGTGTCCTGAGCGACAAGAGCCAAGAGGAGGAGTAGCATCGATGCGTCGTTTGGCTAGGGAACCAGTTGCCGACGCTGCGGACGCAAGATGAAAAGTCCCTCGTTCATGCTCGAGACGATCACCGTACCGCTCGCAAAAAACGGATACGCGGTCCAGGCGCCGTTGAATCCGGGCGCGTTTCCATCCCCATACGGCGTCGTGTCAAACGACCCGACTTCTACCGGGTTTTCGGGATCGCTGATATCGATCACGCTGAGTCCCGCCTGGTAGTTCGCCTGGTACATGCGGTCGCCCTTGATGAACAGGTTGTGGTCTGTCGCGCCGCTGGATCCAAAGTATTCGCCCACGAGCACCGGGTCCTCGAGTTCGGCGATGTCCCAGACGAGCGTGCGAGTCCGCGTTGCCAACCCAACCAACTCGTCCAACTCGTCGTCCAAATAGAAGTAGCGCTGATCCTCGGTGAGCCACCCCTGGTGAGCATACGCGATGCCGGGATACGTCGCCGCCGCCAACGGTTTCGGATTCTCCTTGTCCGTGACGTCAACGATCCGGAGTGCCGTTTCATTCGAGGCGAAACAGATCTGGCGCCCGCGGTGCTGGGTGTCTGGGCCGCGGTAGACTACGCACTGAGCATCATGCGTGCGGCCGGGCCAGATCAGTCCTTCGGTGTCCGTGTAGCACCCCGCAAACGTGGGCTCGCGCGGCGTGCGAACGTCGACCATGTGCAGACCGCCCCCGCAGGTTTGCCCGCCACCGCTCGCGCCAACCGGAAAGGCAAACCCGGCCTCGGTATCGATCACCAGGTTGTGTGCGCTTTCGATGCCGTCGTAGGTTGCGTCGGGCTCGAACGTCACCGGCGGATTCGAGACCTGCCGCAGGCGCGTGAGGTCAAACACGACCAGCCCATGTGCACCCGCACCGTCTCCTGTGAAGAAGAGGTGATCCTGATAGACCTTGAGATCGCGGGCCCCGCTACGATTGGCCGGCAACACCCCGAGATACACCGGCCTTGTGGGCTCCGTAACGTCCACGAACGCCGCCCCCGCCGAACGTCCGACGAGCGCGTATTCACGCCCCGACTCAGGATCCGTCCACCCCCAGACGTCGCTCACGCCCTCTCCGGCATCACCCCCGATCGATTCGGTCGCGAGGAAGGCGAGCAGATCGACGTTGTTACAGTCGAAGCGTCCCGCCTTGCCGTCCTCGCATGGAACCTCCCCGCCCTCCATCGACGTCAAGTCCTCGCCGGAGCGAAGCCAGATCCCGGGGGACCATCCGCCCTCCTCGGTTCTGGTGAACGCCACCGCACGTCCCCGGCGACCCCCACCACCCGGGACGCCAACGACCGCGACACGTTCGCCGATCGCGACGGATGACCCAAACCCGTGGCGTGGCTCGAGCCCCTGCACGTCCAATCCGTCGCTCGGCAGCCACTCGGTGCCGGTATGACGAAACCGGAGAACCCGGCCCCGCCCGTCGTCCATTCCGGGGGCTCCGATCCACAACTCGTCTCCGAAAACCGAGATTGCCGAGCCAAACCTGGCGCGGGTCGCGGTGCTGTCCGGACCGAGTCGCCTCTCCACCGTCCACGCCCCGGTTGCGCTCTCTCGGGAATACGAGATGACCGCACCGCGTGACAGGTCGGCGCCGGGCGCTCCGACGAGCGCCGTCTGGCCGTTCAGCGCCAAGACGCTCCCGAACCCGCTGCCCGCCATCAAGCCCTCCCCACGGAGCCTGGACTCCTCGTGCCAGACGCCGCTCTCGGGATCTCGAGCGTAGACGAAAACGGCGCCCGATTTCTCGTGCCGGGGCGCTCCTACCAGGACGATGTCGCCTTCGATCGCAACCGCGGAGCCAAACCCGTCGTTGGTACTGTCGGAGGCGAAATCCGCCGCCGCCGTCCAGGTCCCGGAGGCGTCATCCACCTCAAAGACCCTCGCCGCGCCATTGCCGCGGCCGCGAACACCGACCACCGCGCTGCGTCCATCGGTTGCCACCATACGCGGCGGCGGTTGCAGAATGCGCATGACGGTGCTGAGACTGATCTGAACACCGGTCGAATCGTCGTCCAACCCTGAATCGTCCGCGAACGGGACCGAGGGGGACTGGATCCAGTTCCCGTCCGCGTTGCGAGTGTACACGTGAGCACCCAACCGCCCGTCCGCGTCCCCGCTTCCGACAAGGAGACGACCATCGCCGTTGGCAACGGACGCGCTCAGCCCCTCACCCGTCTTGGGGGCGTTCGGCGCCCCGAGTCGATCCACCACGCTCCATGCGCCGGTGGCGTCTTGCCGAAACACGTAGACGGACGGGGGGCCGCGGCCGGCAAAGGGCTTCAATACCAGCAGATCGTCCCCATCCACGGCGACGACGCGACCAAACTGGTCTTGGCCAAAGGTCGGTACCGCAGCGACGACGAGGAGCAGAGTTGCGAGCCAAATGGACTTCCGCTTCATGCGCACCCCAGAAGGACAGATTGTGAACGACCGCGAAAGATGCCCGAAGCGGCCAAAGCTAGCCAGTCACGAAGCGTCGGCGTTTGGGGGCCCCTGGGGGCAACACCCCAGGCCC
>JBFIZG010000330.1:0-4396 GCA_041604955.1 Gemmatimonadales bacterium
GCCCTCAGCGCATTCGCCGAGGCAGCTCTGTTGCACCTCGCGTTGATCTTTCCAAGTGGAAGATCCCTCAAAGCTGGGTCCCCACATGCGCTGTACTCCATCGGCGCGCTGGCAATGCTCGTGACGCCGTTCGCCGGCCTCCTGTCTACCACCGTCCTCGAGTTATTTGCTAGCCTCATCCTCGTGGTTGCAAATCTTTTTTCCCTCGCCGCCGGCGTGTTATTCTTGATCACCTTATTTCGAGCGAGTGCCGCCGTCCGTCACGCGGCCAAGCTCCCCCTCGTCGTCACGAGCATGTGGGGGACGTTTGTCGTAGCGACGCTGGGGAACGAAGGATTGTTGTTGGCGCAATCGGACGCGTGGAACCTGGTCAGCGGGTTAGTTCCGATTTCGCTGGCGCTGGCCTTGACATCGCCGGCGCTCGATACACTACGAGAAACTGCTGTTTCATGACAACTGGTCAAGGGTGTGACACGTGAACGGGATCGTGCGGAGTTGGACCGCGTTCGTTGGCGTCACTGCCGTAGCCTTGGCACTGGCCGCGTGCTTAGGTGAGCCTCGTGCCACGCCGGAAGCCGCAGCCGAGCATGCGCCACCGGAGCGCGATGGTGAGCACGGAGAGCATCCGGGAGAGGGCGGCGAGCACGGCGAGCACGGGGGATCCGAGGGCGACGGCGAGCACGACGAAGGCGGTGAGCACGGACCCGGGGAGGAGGGGGAGGAGTCGGGCAACTACATCGGTGTCAGAGACACCTGGGACGAGACACGAAGCGGGGTCAGACTCGTGCTCACGTTCGATGCCGCACCCAGGGCCTTCGTGGGAACCGTCGAGAACACGACGCGAGCGACGCTCTGTGAGGTCCGCGTGGAGGCGCACCTGTCAAACGGTATCGAGCTCGGCCCAACGGAGCGAGCGGATCTCACGCCAGGGCAGAAGACCGCCGTGGAGCTGCAGACGACGGAACCGGATTTCGCAGCGTGGACCGCGCACCCGGAAGTGTCGCGGTGCGCCAAGAAGTGAGTTGGTGTCGTTTCAGACGCATCGGGCACTTGGGTAGCGGACCTGTAAGGGTAAGGTGCTGGGCGCGTCTCCAAGCCGGCCTGCTGTCTCGAGATCTTGACTGGAGGACCCCATCATGGACGTCGCTGCGGTTATCCTGCGGTTGATCCACATTGTCTGCGGCGTATTCTGGGCCGGTGCGCTGTTGTTCGTTGCGATCTTTCTCGAGCCCAGCGTTCGCGAAGCGGGTCCCAAAGGGGCGAGCGTCATGCAGGGCATAGTCCGTCGGGGGTTCCTCACGGTAACGCCGGTGGTGGCGGGGCTTACAATTCTCTCGGGCATCGATTTGATGCGTCGCGTTTCCGGAGGGTTCACACCAGGTTGGTTTGGCACGCCCTCGGGTCTCACCCTCACCGTTGGCGCCGCCGCCGCGTTCATCGGATTTGGCATCGGGGTCGGCGTGATGCGCCCCTCGGTGCTACGCGTGGGGCGGCTGGTTAAAGCTGCCGAAGAAGCGACGGACACCAGCACGAAGGAAGGCCTCCTGGCACAGGTTGGCATGCTGCGCCGGAGGACGATGCTTGCCGGGCGATGGGTAGCCGCGCTGCTCACCCTCTCGGTGGTGACGATGGCAATCGCCCGATATCTCTCGTCGACGCCGCGCATCAGGCGGGGAGCCAAGAAAGGGGAGCTTCCCCGCCAACCCAGCTAGCGCCGTCCGGGCGGAAACTTCTCCAAGATCTTTGAGACGGTCTCGTTCAAATAGTCCTGCGACTCGGCCGATCGCGACACGCCGATCAACGCTCCCTCGGCCGTTCCCCGCCAAATCAGCTCACGACTCCCGCCATCGTACACATCGACCACCAACGTACCCGGCAACCGACCATGCGGTCGCTCGTATACCGGCAGCCACATGTAGCCAAACCCAAGCCGATAGGCGCTGGCATAACCCCACGGGTTCCGCCAGTAGGGATACCCTCGCCGATACCACGGATACGAAAACCCGTACGGGTACCCGTACCCGATGCCGAGGTGGACGGTGACCGGCGGCCTGCGCGTGACACCGCGGCCATCCTCGTTGACCACGAGGGCGGTCACCAGGAAATCGGCCCGGCCACCGGACGCCCGGCTGTACCCCTGCTGCTCGAGCGACCTGTCCACGGCCCGCTTGATGCGACGCTCGAGAAACGGGTTGGTCTGGGCGAGCCGTTCCCTCACTGCCGCCGAATCGAGCCACGAGTACGTCCTCAGATTGCTGAACGACGCCTGGGGATCGAAATCCGTACGTACCCGCGTGGTCGCGCAGCCCATGGTCACCACCACGGTTGCCGCAAACACACACACAAGACCTGTACGTCGCATTGCACACCTCCTTACCCCAATTCTACCAGACTATCCGCCCAAAGGATCCTGAGGTTCTGATGACACGTTCCTCGGGCCGGGCCTGTGTTTCACACTTGTTAGACTGATTGACAAA
Organism: Gemmatimonadales bacterium; assembly: GCA_041604955.1. Taxonomy (GTDB): domain Bacteria; phylum Gemmatimonadota; class Gemmatimonadetes; order Gemmatimonadales; family GWC2-71-9; genus JBFHWR01. Next base: position 2,478 of record JBFIZG010000330.1, read on the forward strand.
GCGGAGCGTTAAGCGGGAGCCCGCGAGACCCACCCTGATCGAGCCCCCGACGTCGGTATGGCGCTGATTGTTGGAGGGTGAACATCGGCTGGCCCCACACAAAAAAAACGGGCCCCAATCGGAGCCCGTCCCTGCGCCACAGATCATTCTAGCTGTCGTCGCCCTACCCCGTTTCTTTTGGCATCACCTTGAGGGAAGATATGTGCAGGTTGAGCCCGTGATTCACCCGAAGCCCGACGATGCCATCCACCTGGATGTCCGCGCGAGGCACGCTCGTAACCTTCGCGCCGTTGATGTAGAAATCCACGTTCGTGGCACCGGCTTCCACCGCCAATACGTTCTTCGCGTTCTCGGTCTCACTCATGTTCTTGACGATCGCATCGTGCGGTGTCCATGACACCACGTTTGCGGTGGCCGATCCGTCACGCCGCTTGACCAAGAACCGTCCATCGTTCCGAATGAGAAAGTACGTATACGACTGATTCTCGCCGGCGAGATCTTTCCCGCCGAACAGGATCCCAAACGCTTCGCGATCGCGCCCGCCAGTAGGAAATGTAAAGATCTCGGACTCGAGCCGAAAATCACCCTTGGCGGTACTTGACGGGTTGTACATGATGCCCGCCGGCCCGGTCGTGACGTGCCAGCCGGGTGTCATCGTCACAAACTTGTGGTCGGCGGCCTGCGCGTTGGCACGGTCGAAGCGGACCTTCCAGTCCTTGGGCCGCTGTTGCTCCTGCGCCAAAAGGGGCACGGACAAGAGCGTGAACACGAGGGAGAGGACGAGCTTTCGCATGGGGAACTCCAGGAAGTGGGTCGAGAATGCCATCCACAAAAATCGTCAGCCGCTCATTTCCCCGCAAGCGGCCGAAAGATCGCACCAGCGGAGGGCGGCGGTGTCGCTGGATTAGAGCACTATGAGAATCCTCTAAGAATCAGATTGTCTGGTTCCGGCGGCACACCCCAGCGGAGCATATTCTCCGCATCTGTTCTGCCAGCTCTTCCAACTTAACCGGAGGTAACTCATGAACGTGAAGTTCAGTCTTCTTGCCCCAGCCGTCCTCGCTCTCGTGGCATGTTCGGACACGAACAGCATTACCGACGCCACGCCTGACTTCCGCCGAGGCGGCAAGGGACACGAAAAGGCCAACGCATCCGCCGCACACACGTATCGGGTTACGATCGAGAACCTTACGTCTGGCCAGCCGCTTTCGCCGGGCGTCGTAGCCGTCCATACGAAGTCCACGCACGTATTCGAAGAGGGTGAACCGGCCAGCGAGGGAATTCGGCTCATCGCTGAGGACGGAGCCCCCGGAACAGCCTTCGGCGAGTTAGACGGTGCACCGGGAGTCCACGACGTCGTCACGACGCCTCTCCCTGTGGGTTGTATCGACTGCCCCGGGCCGTTTCCGAGCACTCTCGTCATCGACATCGAGGCCAAGGCCAACGCGAAGTACCTCTCCATGGCGCTGATGCTCATCTGCACCAACGATGGGTTTGCGGGGATCGACGGCGTGAAGCTGCCCGGCGGATTCAAGCCAGCGACCTTTTTCGCCGTCGGCTATGACGCCGGGACCGAAGCCAACGACGAGCTGTTTGCCTCCATCGTCGACCCGTGTGGAGGGATCGGGCCCGTCGCCGCTGGACCAGACGGCGAGGCACGACCGGCCACCGCTGGCGTGGTCACGGCGCATCCGGGCATCACGGGTGTGGGCGATCTGACCATGCCACACGAGTGGACCGAGCCAGTGGCCCGGGTGACGGTCGAGCGGATGAAATGAGACGGACGGACGCCGTGAAAGAATTCAACCGCGCGTATGATAGGACCTAGGCGGTTAGGCAGTGAGGCGGTGGGACGGGTTGGCGGATGTGGCACTCGCATCCGTCCTCCCGTCCTCCCGTCCTCCCTCCGGGATTACCCC
>JBFIZG010000331.1:0-4395 GCA_041604955.1 Gemmatimonadales bacterium
AGTAGTCTGTGCGCGCAGGGGACGCACTCAAATATACCGCGGCGACTATACAGTGGCGACGGGGTGATGGTCGAGCCTAGACCGGTGGTCCGCCGCCACGCCGCGCGATCACTCTTACAGAGGCGGCATCTCAGTGTTCCAGGGGTAGGGCGACGAGCACGGCGGTTACACCCAAGACGACCAATGCCACCGCGAGTTCGACGGCAATCGAGCGGCGGATGGCTTGTTCGTTTCCCGCTTTTCCAAGTCGCGGGCGAAGCACGCGCCAGTTGTACGCACCGAAGGCGCCCGTTGCGGCAAAGAAGACGACCTTGCTTAGCAGCGTTCGCCCATAGGCCGTGTGGAAGAGCTGATTCCACGAATCCAAGAAGACGAACGCGCTCATCACACCTGCCATCAACAGAAACCCGACCGCCGCGAGGGCCAGTGGTGAGAACGCGTTGATCAGATCCGCGTCCCACCGTGCCCCCCGGTCACCAGACCCCGCAACGCCGAGCCCCACCGTATAGACTATGACGAGGGTGCCGATCCACACGGCCCCACCCAGGATGTGTGCGGTCTGAAGCGTTACGGCAATTAGACGGCCGGCCGGTTGCGCCATCGCGTGCCCGGTGAGCGGTATCGTTGCACCGACAAACAAGGCGGCGCCGACCGCGACATACCAACCGACCCGCGGCCGCAACCGAACCCAAACGAACGCGCCGAGTGCGGCGAAGCCGGCAGCGAACTGGAACCTCCATCCGAGACCCCAGGGCGTTTGAAGCGCAACGATGCCGACGGATTCGAACGTCATCTCCTCGTCGATGCCGAAGACGGCGTAGGTTTGTGCCAGCAGACGAACGACGCATACCCCGGCGAGGGTGGCGGCGACGAGGAGTCCGGCTCGGCCGAGCGCCGGTTCGATCTCGCGTCGCACGAGCGAGCCGTTGGCGCGTGCGACCGGTACGAACACGCGCGTGTAGAAGACCGTGATACCGATCAACATGAAGGCGCAGAGGTAGAGCGAAAGTCGCCCGACCGCTTGCAGGACGAAGGCCGTGAGCTCCGTGTTCATGCGTTCCACCGGCGGCAGCAAAAACGGCAACCGGGACGTCGGGTTGCCGTTCGGCGTGCAGCCGGATGCCGCGTTACCTGCACGGCGTCAACGATGTTCGGGGGCGGCCAGCGTAAATGAAAATCGGCCGCGGAGCACGTGACCGTCATCGCCGGCCGTCCGCCAGGTGACGCGGTAGGAACCGGGTGTAAGCGTGCCAATAACGCCCGCCTTGAAGGATTTCGGGTTGTCGGTGGCCACGGCTTTCCCCATTTCGACGGATCCTTCGGGCCCCTGGAGCGCGAGACGGCTCACGGCGAGCGTGGTCTCTTGATTGAACCACACCCGGATTTCGGTAGGCGCCTCGGTCACCGTCTGATCCTCCTTCGGGAGGCTATCGGTCATTCGCAGGTGGAGCGCGGCTAAACCGGTCACGGCTACGGCGACCAACATAAGCGCCGTGGCGAGCGCGGTCGCCCCCCTCCGCAGAATCGCAGGTCGAGCCTTCACTTCTTTCAAAGTCCCTCCTTGGTTTGCGGGGATGAATATAGTCTGCCGACCCAGGCGAGGTGATTGGACGCCGGGTGCGCTCAACCGGGATAGGAGGAGGAAATGATACTAGGTTCCTTTTCCTCCCCAGAAGCGTCCAGAGACAGTGCTGACTCGATTCCCAAAGCAGCAGTAATATATCACTGTCACATCACTGTTCTTTTCCATGGATGGACTGATCTACAGTGATTTCTCCGGTGGACTCCCTAAGTAGCTGTACCACATGATGTTGAATATTATCTGGGGATTGACAGAAACCTCGTCCTATCCCATAGTGTGCTCCCCCCGAACCTCCAAAACGTACTCGAGGGCACGCTTTATGGTAGATTTCCGTCTCGCGTTGATGAGCTTGGCCGCGCCTCTGCCTCAGCCCGCCGGGTAGAAGAGAACCGTGAAGTTCGAAGTCATTACGGACAAATGCGTCGGCTGCATGGCCTGCGTTCGCGTCTGCGACGCGCAGGCGATCGAGGTCGACGGGGATGTCGTCCGGATCGACGACGATTCCTGTATCCTGTCAGGCGCATGCCTGGCTGAATGCCCGCACGACGCGATTGGGGTTCGGGGCGACCTGGATGAAGCGGTGGCTCTCGCTTCATCCGGGAACGCCGTATTGATACTTTCCGTTGAATCCGCAGTCCATTTCTATCCCCGAACACCCGAACAGGTCGTCAACGCGTGTTACGCCGCTGGATTCCGGTCAGTGGAGCGCGGGGTCGTTGGCGACGAGTTGGTGGCGGAAGAATATCTGCGTCTCTGGAACGACCCCGATTGGGGCACCCTGATCCGCTCGACCAGCCCGTTGGTTGTTCAACGGATCCGACACGACCACCCCGAGCTCGTGCCGTACCTCGCTCCCATCAAGACTCCCCTCCGCGCCGAAGCCGATTACCTGAAGAAGGTGTACGGCGAACACGTCAAACTGGTGTACGCCGGGGTCTTCATGGAGGAGAGTAGCAACATCGTCGATGCGTCCCTCACGTTTTCTGAGTTGGAGGAGCTGTTCCGTCAGCGGGCGGTGATGGTGGAGGAGCAGTCCAGCTATTACAATCGGCTCCCGGCGCTTCGCCGGCGCCACGTGAGCGCCCCGGGTGGGTTTCCGTTGCCGGTCCTGTTGGAAACGAGGGCGGGGACGGGTACGGAGCCGGGGCCGGGAGTGGGGGCGGAGAATGAGTCAGGGTCCGAGGCCGCAATTACCGGAGAGGTGTCACTTGCAAAGACCAGGGCGGGGCTGAGTGCGCGGGCGGGCGCTCCGCTCCGGCCGATACGGCGGATCCGCGGTCTCGATTCCCTGGGGGCGATTGCCCACGCCGTGACCGACCGCCGCATCGACCTGGGGTTCGTCGACCTCCTACCCTATGAGAGCACCCTCGATCACCCCTTGCTCGGCTCAAAAGAGGAACGGTACTGGCGTCGACAGTTGGTTGCGGAGATGGAGCCCCCACGCTCCACTGAACCGGTGGTTGACCCGTCCGTTCGCGTGGAGGTCGCGACCGCATTCGATTTCGTTCTCGTACCGCATACACCCACTGCCCAGGAAATAGAGGGGGTCATCGAGCAAATCGGTCGTGCTCCCACCGGAATGGATTGGGATTGCGGCGCCTGTGGGTATCCCACGTGCGCCGAGTTCGCCACCGCGATGCTCAAGGGGCGGGCCGCCTTTCGGCAGTGTCCGCCGTACCAGGAACGGCGGGCCCGGGTCGCCATCGAGCAGTCGACCCGCGACGAACTGACCGGGCTCGCGACCATCAAGGTCCTCCGCGACCGGCTCGAGCAGGAAAAGGCCCGCAGCGGCCGTAACGGAGAGCAGTTTGCCGTGTTGTTCGTCGACATGGACGATTTCAAGCTGGTCAATGACTTCCACGGACACGAAATGGGTAGTAAAGTCCTTGCCGGCGTCGGGAAGGTCCTGCTTCGCTCGGTGCGGCAGACCGATTTGGCGGCCCGATATGGCGGTGACGAATTCGTCGTCGTATTGGTGATGACGGACACAGACGGGGCGCGCCGCGTCGGGGAAGTTGTGCGGGAATCCGTCGAGTCGTTGGGCGAGTCATTGGGCTTCGCACGGGGCGAGATTGCGGTGTCGGTCGGTGTCGCCTGCCACGATCCGGGATCGTCGGAAGATGAGGACGTGATGGAGGCGGCCGACAGGGCGATGTACCAAGCGAAGGGACGAGGCGGTAACATTGTGGTGGTGTGCGGTGAGGACCTGGAAAACCAAGAGAGCGAGCAACATTGACGGCAGACGCGGCACGATCGACTGACGAGGGCGCGAAGCCGGACCCCTGGGGTGTAAAACGGGCGGAAAACCTGCTGCAGAGTCTGCAAGGGGTGCACTCCGCGCGGATGGTGGTTTCGCCGGTGGGCGAGATCATCGAGGTGCATGTCCTGGCGGATAGCGACGCCGTTCCGAAACAAGTCGTCCGCAACGTCGAGAGCGCGCTCCTCGCGCACCTCGGACTCAAGGTCGATCATCGGAAGATCAGCGTGGCCAAAACCGCGGAGGTCGAGCCGCTCCGAGCGGTGGAGGAGCGTGCCGTCCAGGACTCGCCGTACAACCGTCTCATTCTCTACAAACGGCTCGAAGTCGTCTCGGCCGACGCGGCCCGAGTGCGATTCATCGCCAACCTGGAACTGGACGGAGAAGAGGTTTGGGGTGAGGCGGTGTCTGCGGATGCCCCGCAGGCCAGGCTGGTCGCGGCCGCCCGGGCTGCCGTTTCAGGCCTGGAGAAGGTGATGCCCGCCATCACCTTCGAGCTGGAGGGCGTGACGGTGCTCGAAGCGTTCGGCAAGAACCTGGTCGTCGCGGGACTGCA
>JBFIZG010000332.1:0-4381 GCA_041604955.1 Gemmatimonadales bacterium
CCCCGTCGCCCTGAAGGTCGTGAGTCCAGCGATCAACCACAAAACCGACGTGGGTGGGATCGCGCTCGACGTCGCATCAAAGAGCGCCGCGACACGCACCGTAAAGGAAATGGCAGCGCGTCTCGCCGCGAGTCCCGATCCTCCGCAGGTCGACGGCATATTGATTCAAGCGATGGCCCAGCCCGGAACCGAGACTATCGTGGGGATCACACGTGTCCCACGCGTCGGACCGATGGTGATGTTCGGGCTCGGAGGGATCTATGTCGAGGTGATGCGCGACGTCGTGCTCCGGCTTTGCCCACTCGAGGACCGGGATGCAGAGGAGATGATGCGCGAAGTAAAGATGGTGAAGCTGCTCGATGGGGTCCGGGGACAACCGGCAAGTGACTTGGCAGCGCTAGGGGACGTGATACTCCGCATGTCCCAGTTGGCCTTACGTCATCCGGCGATCGCCGAGATGGACATCAACCCGCTGTTCGCCTACAGCAGGGGGGCCGTCGCGGTCGACGCGCGTATCCAGGTATCGTTGTTGGAGTGAAGTGTCGCTACGCCCCCGGAAGCGTCGCGCGATCGGCGGCTCTTCGGCCTGGCACCGTTCGCCTGTCGCCGATTCTCCGTCGATCCGTCCCAACCCAAGCGGTCACCATGCGCCGGTCTTGAACCCGTCGTTCAGCCACGGTTCGGAGATCGCCGTTTGACCGATCCGGTCGTTCTTGCATCTCCTGGTTGTTCGATCCTGGTCTTCGCATGAAACTCATCCCCCTACCGGTTCGGCCAGCGGATTGCTAACGATACGCCCGCCGCTCGATAGGGCAAGACCAGCTACCCGAAGATTTCCCAAAAATGAAGGGCTCGCCCCAGGGGGGACGAGCCCGCGATTGCCGTGGTTTCGAAGCGCGTCAACCGCCCGGCAGACGCTTGTGATCCTTGGCGCCGTGCAGCACGCCGGTTCCGATTCCCAGACCAAACAGGACACCTGAGGCAGCCGTCACGATCGGCAATAGTGCCATGATCGGCCCGGCAACCAGGGCCGCCGCCGTCCCCGCGATGAGCGGTGTGGACGGTTTGGAAACCGCGTCCACGAAACGGAGCTTCTTGCGCACGAATTGGCGAGTCTTGATGTAGCCGCCGATTCCCGCCGCTCCAGTGAGCGCGAGCCAGAGTAGGTCGATTCCGAGCATTGTGTACCCTCCTCAATGTCTCACGACGAAACACGGCTGTCAAAAGTTTCAGGGGGGTCGGTGAACTCTGTGGCTTCTGACAATAGAAAATCAGCCACAGAGGACGCAGCGGATACGGGAGGTCACAGAAAGATAATGGGGGAAGAAAACGAACTCGAGTTGTTCGGCCCTTCCCGGAGGATACCGGGAAGGGCATCGGACGGGAATTACGACATCATGCCGCTCGGATTGCCGGGCTCTCCTCGCGTGGCGCCTTCGCCGCGGTCATCTGAATGACCACAAACGCACGGGTCAGCGCGGCTGCGTAACGGTACGAGCGTTCCCGAAACGTCATGAACGTAATGGAGGAGAGCAGGATTCCGAGAAAGAAGAACTGAATGCCGACGAGGTTGAGCGGCCCCACCATCATGCCGCTTTGGATCTGTGCCACGGGTTCCCAGATCGGAAGCGCAAACGCCAGGATCACCGAGGGCACGATGAAGCCCCGTGCCAAACGGTACTGGTCCCGATAGATCTGGATCGACCGGTAGACGTGTGGGGCGCGTGACATGACACCGTACAAAATCCCGTGCATGATGTCACCGGCTCGGCGCCGCCGTTCGTACCCGTCGGACTCCGCCAAGTCCTCAAAGGAGGTTCCGCCCAATTCGAGTAATGCGGGCGTCAACCCCAGCCGCGTGTAGCGATCCATCACGCTCGAGCTCAAGAGCACCTCAGTCGACCACTCGTCCTTCTGGCGACGAAACAAGTGACGCGACAGCGTGTGCATCATCGTTCCAATCACGATGGCGAGCGTGAAAATCAGGACACCCGCGACAACCGCCTCACCAACGCTCCACGCCGGAAGCCGACGCAAGTCCAGCGTGGGTGACCCAATATCCATCACCACCGCAATCCAGAAAAGGGAATAGAACCCCTGCAATAACGTCTGCGCCGAAACCGAGAAGGCCGACATCACAAACCTCCAATGACGTAAAGCGATCCGATCGATCCGAACGATGTCCCGGTCCCCGGGGACACCATGCTGTAAGGAATGCGCGGGAGTGGGATTACGCTGTGATTGTGGTCACGACGGGGAAAGGTGACAGGTGACAGGTGTCAGGTAGCCCCATCCCCTGCAATCGATAGGCATTGAGAGGGGGAACGGTGAGTGGTGATTCGTCTCACGTGACTATTCACCACTCACCACGTACCACTCACCAGTTCATCAGCTCGTACCGACCGGGCGATCGATCTCGATGGGCTCCAGGTTTTCGCCTTCGAGCAGCGCGTTCAGCCGCGTGACGTCCTGCTGGATGATCGTATTCATCTGTATGATCTGCGCTTGCAGCAGCCCCGACAGATGTTCGAACACCGCCCGGGATTGATCGGTCGGTCTCGCCTCACCTCGCTCGACGACTCCCATCAGCGCCGCCAGCTTGTTGTTCAGCTTGATGGGGAAGTTCAGGGGATCCTGATTGCTCTGATTCTTGACCTGATAGATCTCCTGCTCCACGCCACTCAAGGAACTCTGGACCGTGGCGCCGAGTTGTTCGATCTGACGGGTGTCGGTCTTGGCGAGCCGGTCATCGATTTCTTTCTTGACGTCTCTGATCTTGATCACCGCCTCGTTCGCTTCGCTCACCCGGTCGCGGATTTGCATGGCGAAATCGAACCGCTGTTGCAGGTCGGCGATCGTCACGCCGGTGAGCCGCGGATCCAATTTCACCTCGAAGTCCTGCGTCCGTGTAACACCATCCGCGGTGAGCCGAACGCGATACGGCCCCGGCACCACCATGGGACCGAAGTTCCCCGCCGCCCAGAAGATGCGACCGTCGAAGTCTGTGTATCCCGGGTATCGCAGGTTCCAGCGGAACGAATGCGAGCCGGCTTCCCGCGACGGCTTCGCCTGACCGCCCCCGAACCCGCCGAACCCGCCAAACCCACCACCCGCCGGCCGCTCGTCTTCGTCGTTGACCGACGCGGCATATGTCTGAATCACGTCTCCCCTGGTGTCCAGAAACTCGATGGTAATCGAGTCCGCGTCTTCGGCCAGGTAGTAGAAGGCCTGGACCGAGTTATCGACGCCGCGTATGGGGTCTGCGGGATCGAACAGGTGTACGTCCGCTTGGGCAACTTGCTCGGTCAATTGACGAAGCGGTCCGATGTTGTTCATCACCCAGAACGACCGGCCGTGGGTGCCGATCACGAGGTCGTTGTCTTCGACCACCAAGTCCGACACCTGTACCGTGGGAAGGTCCAAGCCGAGCGACTGCCAGTTGGCGCCGTCGTCCCACGAGACATACACCGTTCGCTCGGAAGCGGCGTACAGCAGACCGGGACGCGTCGGGTCTTCGCGAACGGCGCGCACGAAATCGTCTCCCGGAATACCGCTCACGATCTTGGTCCAGCTACGTCCGTAGTCTGCGGTCTTCCACACGTACGGGCTCCGGTCGTTGTCGACTAGATAGCGGATGCCGGCGACGTACGCCTTCCCGGGCGTGGTGGGCGACGCCTCGATCGTGTTGATCCTCACGAAGTCGGGCGCGTCGCGCGGGGTGACGTTCGTCCAGTTGGCTCCCCCGTCACGAGTCACGTGCACATATCCATCGTCCGACCCGACCCAGATCACGTTGGGGTCATGGTAAGACGGCGCGACCCCGAAGATGGTCGCATAGGTCTCGACACCGGTTTGATCCTTGGTGAGGGGCCCACCCGAGGCACCCATCGTCGACGGATCCGCACGGGTCAGGTCGGGGCTCATCTGCTCCCAGCTCTGCCCTTCGTTCGTCGACTTCCACAGCTTTTGCGTTCCGGTGTAGAGCACGTTGGGGTCGTGATGAGAAAAGACGATTGGGAACGTCCACTGCACCCGTTCGATCAAGTCCTCGGACGACTGCCCCATGGGGTTCTCGGGCCAGACGTTGATCTGCCGCGATTGGCCGGTCGCGTGATCGTAGCGCGACAGGCTGCCCCCATAGCATCCCGCATAAAAGATGTTCGGGTTCGCGGCGCTGTTAGCGATGTAGCCGCTCTCACAGCCGCCCCCGGAAAACAGGAAATCTTCCCCGCCCGCCGCGCGTGACAGATGGTTCCAGCCACGGCTCGGTACGCACGCCGTGCTGTTGTCCTGCTGCGCCCCGCAAATCATGTACGGATCATGATTCGTCGTCATCACGCGGTAAAACTGCGCGGTCGAAAAATCTTGCTCGGTCCAGGAC
>JBFIZG010000333.1:0-4362 GCA_041604955.1 Gemmatimonadales bacterium
CGGCGTTCGCCTCGTCAATGGTGTTCACGGTGCTGGTGCTCGCCGTTTTCTATTTTATGCGAGATCCATCGGTTGTGACCCTCGTCGATATCGCGCCCGGTGCGCTCTGGGTGGCCATAACGTTTGCCGCGATGCTCGGTCTCAACCGCGCCTTTCTCCTGGAGCAAGAAAACCGTTCGCTCGATGGCATTCTGCTGACGCCGGTGCCACGAATCGCCATCTTCGTGGGGAAGCTGCTGGGGAACCTCGCGTTTGTGTTTGTCGTCGAGCTCGTCTCGCTTCCCCTGTTCGTCCTGTTCTACGATCTACCGATCGGACGCCAGGTGCCGGCGTTGGCGATGGTCATGATCCTCGCCACCGTGGCCTTCGTGACGGTGGGAACACTGCTCAGCTCGATGGTGGTGCGAACGCGGTTCGCCGAACTCATGTTGCCGGTGCTGCTGCTCCCGTTCCTCGTCCCTCCCGTAGTCGGGGCCGTCCAGCTCACCGCCCGGATCCTCGCGTTTCGGCCCTTGAGCGAGCTGACCGGTTGGCTTAAGCTGCTCGTGTCGTTTGACGTCGTGTTTTTGGTCTTGTGTCTCCTTCTCTTTGAGGCTACGCTCGACGAATGAGCCGTTACGACAGAGCCGCGACGATCGCCCGGACCGGCGGATGGTTGGCCGGCATCGCCCTTGTGGGTTTGGTTGTCGTGTATGTCCGTGCCCTGGCATTTACCCCGATCGAACGGTTTCAGGGTCCGGCGCAAAAGATCTACTACGTGCACGTGCCCACGGCGTGGGCGGCGCTGATGGCGTTTAGCATCACCGGTATCGTGAGCCTGCTGTATCTCTGGCTCCGCGACCGCAAGCTCGACGTCGTCGCGTCGTCGTCGGCGGAAGTCGGCCTGGCGTTTTCCGTCGCGATGCTGACGACCGGCCCCATCTGGGGTAAACCGATTTGGGGCACATGGTGGTCGTGGGACGCGCGTCTCACGTCGACGCTGTTCATCTTCCTGCTCTTCATCGCCTATCTCGTGTTGCGCAATGCCATCGGCGATCCGGACCAAAGAGCCCGATACTCGGCAGTGCTTGGAACGCTCGCGATCGTTTTGGTGCCGTTCATCCACATGACCGTCTATATGTTCCGCACCCTCCATCCGCAGCCGATCATTGCGAAACCGGGAGCACCTTCGCTCCCGGGTGAGATGCTGCTGACGTTCTTCATGTCTCTGGCGGTGTTCACGCTGCTCTACGTGGGGTTTGTCATGCAGCGCTACGCCCTCGCCGTTTTTCAGGATGTCCGCGAGGAAGAGGCGGCCCGTGCAATATCCTGACAACGGCGCGTATATGGTGGCGGCGTACGTCGTGACGGCCGTGGTGGTGGTTGGATACGCCGCGTGGCTGTGGTATCGCATCCAGAAGCACCGCTAACCAAACGTCTTCGACCTCAGCCTGGGTTTGAAGCTTGCCCCACCTTCGCATCGGGACGAGAGGAAGCGAACTGGCCGTTCGCCAAGCCGATATCGTTCGGCAGCTGCTGGAGGAACGGGGCGCGACCGCGGAACTCGTGCGTATCCGGACCTCGGGCGACCGGCGAACCGGTTCGGCACCGGGTGAGCCGGTCAAGGGGCTGTTCACGAAGGAGCTCGAAGACGCGCTGATCGAGAACCGAATCGACGCGGCGGTGCACTCCCTCAAAGACCTCCTGACGTCCATGCCCGACCGCCTCATGCTGGCGGCATTTCCGGAGCGGCAAGACCCGAGGGATGCGCTCGTCACCCGGTTGGGAGACGATCTGTCGGCTCTTCCTCCTGGGTCCCGCGTTGGCACGTCGAGTCCTCGTCGGCGCGCGGCGTTGCTTGCGATCCGGCCCGATCTCGAGGCCGTTCTCTTGTCCGGCAACGTCCCGACGCGAATCAAACGGGTGGATGACGGCGACCTCGATGCGGCGATCCTCGCGCTGGCGGGACTCCGACGGCTCGGTCAGGATGACCGTGGGCGGCCGCTCGATCCCGAAGTCTTCGTTCCCGCCGCGGGACAAGGGGCATTGGCGGTGCAGGTGCGGACTGACGATCCCGTGGCTCTGGACCTGATCGAACCCCTCGACCGGCCGGAGGTTCGCCAGGAGGTCCTCGCCGAAAGGACGGCGATTCGCAACCTGGAAGGGGGGTGCCGCGCTCCAATCGGGGCGCTCTGTCGAAACGGCGTGCTCGTCGTGACCGTGTACGCGCCGGACGGTGCCCGCCGGTTGTCGAGCACGGCGGTAGTGGATCCGTCCGACCCGGAGGGCGCTGGTCGGCTCGCTGCGGCCGACCTTCTCGCTCGGGGCGCCGCTCGCCTCATCGATGTCAGTCAGATGGACGAGACGTTGCGAGAGGGGCAATCGACGTGAGCGGGTTTCCCACGGTCCGCATGCGTCGGCTGCGGAAGTCGCCGGCACTCCGGCGTTTGGTGCAAGAGACGCGGCTCGATCCGGCGCAGCTCGTGTGGCCGCTGTTCTTCGCACAGTCCCTACGGGAACCCGAGCCGGTCGCCGGTATGCCGGGGGTCTTTCGGCATCCGGTGTCGGCGGCGGCGCGGCTGGCTCATCGAGCCATCGACCTTCGCTTGGGTGGCGTCCTCGTTTTCGGCATTCCCGATCGGAAGGATGAGGTTGGCTCTTCCGCCTACGATGATACCGGGGTCGTGCAGCAGGCGGTGAACGCCCTCAAGGAGGAGGGTTCGGATCTCGTCGTCGTCGCCGACACGTGTCTGTGTGCTTACACCGACCATGGACACTGTGGCGTCGTGCGCGACGGAACCGTGGACAACGACGCCAGCTTGGAGTTGTTGGCCCGCACCGCGGTGTCCCAGGCACGCGCGGGCGCCGACATGGTCGCGCCGAGCGACATGATGGATGGCCGCGTCGCCGCAATTCGGTCTGCCCTCGACCGGGAAGGGTTTGGCGATACCCCCGTGATGTCGTACGCCGCGAAACACGCCTCGGCGTTTTACGGACCGTTTCGCCAGGCCGCCGACAGCGCGCCCCAAACCGGCGACCGTCGTGGATATCAGTTGGATCCTGCGAATGGAGACGAAGCCCTCCGCGAGATCGCGCTCGATCTCGAGGAGGGAGCCGACATCGTGATGGTGAAGCCTGGGCTTCCGTGCCTCGACATCATCCGGAATGCCAAGGAACGGTTTGGCGCACCACTCGCGGCGTATCAGGTGAGCGGGGAATACAGCTCGATCAAGCTGGCGGGCGAGGCCGGAGCGTTGGACCCCGACGCGGCGATGCTGGAATCGTTGCTCGCGCTCCGACGCGCCGGCGCAGACATCATCATCACGTACGCGGCGGTCGAGGTCGCCGAGCGGTTACGCTGATCGGTCGGGTCGTTCCTTCTTAGGTAAGAGCACCGTGACCCATACGACCGCGGCCACGAGGGCGCCGGCAATGGGACCAACCCAGTACGCCATGTGCCCTTCCCAATTCTGGGCCACCAGGGCCGGTCCAAACGCCCGGACCGGGTTCAATGCAGCCCCAGTGAGCGGGCCGCCTACCAGTATAGCGAACAGCAAGACCATCCCGATCGCAAAACCACCTACCCTCGGCGCCTCTGGAGAGACCACCGTTCCGAATACCGCGCTCACGAGGAACACGGTCAACGTCGCTTCGATGGTGATGGCTTGAAGCATGGTCAAGTCGCCCGCAATGCGCGGAGTGCCGAGGTTCGTTGCGTCGGTGGCCAGCGGCGGTAGGACTGCCTGGAGCAAGAACGCGGCAGCGACCCCCGCGAGGAGCTGCGTCGCGATATACAGCCCGGCCATTTTCACGTCGATCTGCTTCGCGAACAACAAGGCGACGGTCACCGCTGGGTTGATGTGTGCCCCGGAGATATTCATCGTTGCCGTCACCATCACCGCGATGACCATGGCGTTGGCGAGCGCCACGCCGATCAATCCCACACCTCCGCCCGTTGCCGTATCCATGACCACGGCGCCCGCGCCGACGAACACGAGTCCGAATGTGCCGAGGAATTCTGCAGCAAGCGGGCGGACGGTTCTATTCATGCGCTCTCTCCCGGTACGGCGCCATCATGTTCAGGACCGTTGCGGTCGCGATCTTCTGTGCCGGACCTGATAAAATCCGGTTCGGCGATCCGGACTTCGCCGTTACTCCGCGACGTCTGGCGTCGTATACCGACTTCGATAGTGCAGCAGTGGGGGTTGCTGAAACGTTGTCCCCCCGACCACGCGACCGATGAAGATGGTATGGTCACCCGCTGCCACGGCGTCAGAGCGCTCGCATAGGATATGTGCGACAACGCCACCGAGTAGCGGAAGGCCTTCAGGACCCTCGCGGTAGAGCACGTGTTCGAAGCGCTCCGCCGCTTCGCCCGCAAAG
>JBFIZG010000334.1:0-4342 GCA_041604955.1 Gemmatimonadales bacterium
CCCAAGCTCTCCAGTTTTTCCATGTGCTGCGCCTTGGCATCGCGCGCGCGCTGTTCCCGTTCGGCCTCTTCCCGCCCGGTAACGTCGTGGCCCGTCGCAATCAGGCCGTCCGGATTGTCGGCCGCGTCAAACAGGGGTGTGACTTTCCATGATACGGTGCGCGTGGTGCCGTCGGTGTGCGTCACGTGGTTTTCGAACTCGTGGGTCTCGTGGCCGGACAGCACGGCCTCTTTCTCGCGACGCAATACGTCTCGATCTACGTCGGGCATAAAGTGATCGATGTAGTTCTTACCGACGGCCTCGGCTCTCGTGACGCCAAAGATTCCTTCGGCCTCCTTGTTCCATTCCAAGATGGTGAAGTCCGGTGAGAGCCAGATGATGATACTTCCGGCCGTCTCAACAACCGACCGAAATCGATCTTCGCTCGCTCGGAGAGCAGCCTCATCGAGCTTGCGGCGCTCGATGTCCCTGCTGGACGCGCAGCAGAACTCTTGTCCTTCCACCACCACATACGACGCCGAAATCTCCAACGGGATGAGCGTGCCGTCCCGACACCTCGCCTCGGTCTCAAACACCACCGGTCCCTCGTTCGTCAGGCGCTCCCAAAATTCTCTCCAGACCCCTACCGGGAATGCCGGGGCGATGTCATGCACCGTCAGCGTGAGGAGCTCGGCGCGGGAATACCCCATGGTGTCACTCGCGGTCTCGTTTGCGTAGATGATCCTCGCGTCCTTCGCGATCCAGCAGATGCCTTCGCCGGCATGATCGACGGCAAACTGCGTCAGCTCGAGCTCCCGCTGGCGGTGCTTGCGCTCGGTAATATCTTCGGCGATGCCTGTGTATACCGGATGGGTCAACCCACTGTCGGCAACCGGAAATCCCCGATCCCAGACCCACCGTTCGGTCCCGTCCGGACGGACGACCCGGTACTCCAGCGCGGTGTGCTCACCTTTCAGCTGACGCTTCGTCGCCTCAGTGGCACGCGGCCGATCGTCCGGATGGACGGCGGCGAGCCAGGAATTCGGATTGTCGTACAGGGTCTCGCACGCACGCCCAAAGATTTCTTCGTATGCGGGACTGACGTAGAGAATTCGCTGTCCAGGTTCCGCCATCCAGAAGATCTCGTGGATGTTGGTGGCGAGCCGCCGAAACTTCCACTCACTCTCACGGATCGTCTCCTCGGCGCGCTTCCGCTCTGTAATGTCTTGGGCAAAACAGCACAGGCGGTCCACGTCACCAAACCGGACGTAGTTGACCGTCACCTCGACGGGAAACGTCGTCCCATCTTTCCGGCGGTGCGCCGACTCGAGGACCAGGTGTCGCCGCTGCTCGAACATGTGCAGTTCCGATTCAAACTGCGACTCGTCGAAGTCGACAACGAAATCGTACAGCGTCATACGCTCGAGCTCGTCCCGCGAGTACCCGAGCCATGACACCGCCGTATCATTGACATAGACGATGCGTGCTTCCGGATCGACCCAGTACACAGAGTGAGCTGCACGGTCGAGGGAGAACTGTGTGAGCAGTAACCGTTGTTCCTGGTGCTTCCGTTCGGTGACGTCCTCCGCAATGCCGGTAATGAGCCGCCGTCCGTCACTCGAGTTTTCCACCGGAAATCCTCGGTCCCAAATCCAGCGTTCCGTTCCGTCCGGCCGAAGGATTCGATACTCCACGGACGCTTCCTTGCCATCCCACCACTGTTGCAGGACGCTCTCAACGCGATCCCGATCGTCGGGGTGTACGGTGGCGAGCCACTGGTCCGGGCTACCGTAGGCAGCCTCGACCGGGCGTCCCCAGATTTCTTCGTATGCCGGACTCACGTAGTACAACCCTTTCCCCACCACCGCCATCCAGAACACCTCACGAATGTTCGTAGTGATCTGTCGGAATTTCCGCTCGCTCTCTCGCAGCGTGTCATCCACCCGTTTCCGGCGAGTGATGTCGCGCGCAACGGCCCAACAGCATGCATGCCGGTCAGCCGTCACATGAAGCAGGGATAACTCGACCGCGAACTCCATCCCATCGCTTTTCCTGTAGCGGCTTTCGACAATGACATGACCCTCTTGCTCCAATCGCGGCCAGTGAGCGGTCCAGATCGCGGGGGGAAATTCCGGTGCGATCGCGTGGAACGTCAGAGAGACACATTCGTCGCGGGAGTACCCGAGGTCGCGGCACAGCGCATTGTTGACGTACGAAATACGGCCGTTTTGTTCGATGCAGCAAATAGGATCGCTCGCGGCATCAACCGCTGCGTGGGAGAGCCGGGAGTCAATAGTCGGCGGCGGGGTGGTCGCGGCGGCGGCCACCGTTGCCTCCGATGTCTCTGCCGCTTGACGAGGCTCGGGACTCACATGGGCACCAGTGGCCGACGCGGATTCACGCGCACTGGCCGCAACAAACGCATCCAGTATGCGTTCGGCCCGCGCGAGGGATCGCTCGGCGTTCTTGCGTTTGGTGATGTCCACTCGGGACCCAACAAAACCGGCAAATGAGCCGTCGGGTTCAAAATGCGGCACGCCGGTGTCGAGTATCCACCGACGCTCGCCGTCATGACGTCGGTAGCGATACTCGATCGAGAACGCGTCACGGGTGTCGGTCGCCGCCGCCACGATTTCGCGGCACCGCTCCACGTCGTCGGCGTGCATGCCGTCCGCCCACCGCTCCAATTCCGGTCGCCGCTCGTCTTGGCCCGTGAAATCGAGCCAGCGCCGATCGACGTACGAATACGCACCGTCCGTTCGTCGGATCCAGGGCATCCCGGGAACCGACCCCAAGAGCGCTTGGAATGCCGCCTCGTCGTCCCAAACCCGGTCCACCGTGTCAGCCGACCGTTCGAGGTGCGCCATACGAGCTAACTCCTCTAAATGAGCGAATGGACCCAAGAGCCCGACCGAAGCGGTCCCAGAATACATGACTCGCTGGACAGGTCAACCCTCGGGGTGCGAACGCCTTGAGAATCCGCTGGCAGCCCGCTCGCGATCGGGGGTCCCGAAGGGATAGAGCTTGTCGATGGGCGCAAACTGGTATTGCAGCGCGTCGAGCGCGGTCGTCCCAACGAACGGCCCAGGCGCGTCCACGATGATGATGGTCTTGGCAAATCCGGTTTCGTCAAACCCACGCCGGAAATGCGCTCGCGATTTCACGACAAAGACCTCGTAGTTGTCGGGTTCGATCGGTCCAAACCGAAGGGTCTCCGGGTACATGATCTGTGTGTAGGCGGGCGTCAGCACCAGCATGTTGTTGTCGCCAAATTCGACGGCGGCGACACGATCGTAGCCCAACTCGGGTCCGACGTATTTGACGGTGCCATCAATCCGAACCGGGGATCCGCTTCCGGGGCCGGCGAATCCGCCAACAGCCATCGAGAATCGGTCGCCGGGCTGCGCGCTCGCCAACCCCTCCAAGGCACGCTCGTCACGGAGCGTGCCGTACAACACGTTCCTCACCCGTTGCTGAATGAGCTGCGCGAGAATGTGGGTGGCATCGCCGCTCCGATCGCTATAGTCGCCGATTGCCACTGGTGTTTCGCCTGCGCGCACCGCCTGACGAGCCTGCCGCACGCCCGCCTCGGGTCCGGGAAAACTGCCGCTGGCAAATTCCTCACGCACCCGCCACATGAAATCGGACATATCCTCCGCGATCCGGTCGGCGAGCGCCTGGTCGTCATTGGTGATCGCAATGGCCGTCGCACCGACATCGGGAACGTCAGACCAGGGATACCCAAAGAAGACGCTGACGTAGACGTCGCGCTCCCGCGCCTCCCACCGCCTGGCGCGTTCCATGATGTCCATCGCCGGGGACTGTCCCGTCCACTGCAGCACTGTCGCCGTGATGATTCCCGGCTTCCGCGTCGCCGTCGTCGGTGTGAAATCGCCGCGCATGGTGCGAAGCAACAGACGCGCCGCTCGCTCGCCTTGGATGTAGTTGTCGTAGTGGGGAAATCGCTTGACGACAAAAGCCATGTCGGCCCACCGCAAGAACTCTTGATCTTCGTTACCGTGGAGATCGAAGGTCGCGACGATGGGAACGTCCGGCCCCACCACCTCCCGGATGCGTTTGGCAATCTCGGCTTCGGGCCGCGGGACGTTCCGAACGGCCATCGCCCCGTGCAGCGCGAGATAGACCCCATTGACCGGCATGTTCCTTCGCAGGTCCGCGAGGATGAGCCCCATGAAGTGGTCGAACGTCTCCTCCGTATTCCAGCTGGCAGAGGAACCACCAAAAACTTCGTCCGGCGATTCGAGCCCGATCAAATCGATGTTGCCGTATTCCTCCGCCCGCGACACAAATCCGCGAATGTATCCGCCACCATCCAGCACCGCGTCGCCCTTGAGGGAGATCG
>JBFIZG010000335.1:0-4329 GCA_041604955.1 Gemmatimonadales bacterium
GCAGCGAATTCAGGACGGAGCGGCTCTCCGATTCTCACCAGCTCGAGCCCTTCGAGGAGCTTAGCCAATCCCACATTGTCGGTCGACATACGGAGCCGGGCGTGGCGAAACAGCCGCTCGCACGTCTCGATTGCCTCCCAGCGTTCCTCGAGAGGAGTCAGGTTCCAGCGCTCGCACTTCCCGCAGACCACCCAAATCCGACCCTTCGCTCCGTCAAACGCGAGGCGGCGTCCAACGGGAAAGTCTTCGACCATTTCATTGCCGCCAAGCGGCCGGTTACAGAAGAGACAGGTGGAGTACATCGAATACGGTAATTGGATTCAGGATCTTCTAACCAACCCTTCGACTTCTCGCCGCGCCTCGATCTCGGCATCGATGCTCCGGCCTATCTTTCGGACCCGGCTCAGATCTGCGGTGAGGTCGTCCACCGAGGTCACTCCTGCGTGGAGCCGAAGGAGACCGAGGCGTACGTTCTCCAAAGCCGCAACAGTGGTCGCGAGCCGCTCGCCGGTTTCCCCCCGCGTCCTCAGGATCTCAGCGTCACGCTCGAGACGGCGAATAACGTCCGGCACATCGGGCATCCGGTGTCGCGTTTCCGGAGGAAGCGCGTGAAATACATCCACGGCGGCCTGGCCGAGCACCAGTTCGGTGGCATCCGCCGACGGCACGGTTGGTCGTTCGGGCGGCTTCAACCCGAATCCGGCAACCTTGAAGAACGTCCGTCCAAACTTGCTTGCCCAGATCCGATGCCAGATTCCGTTGAATCGTCGGATGAATTTTCGCTGCCCGGCCGCATCCGCTTCATCCTCTTGAGCGCGCGCCTCGGCGAGGAGCGCCTCTCTGATATCGTAAAAGGTGTATCCCTCGTTGAGTAGACGACGCGCCACCACAACGAGCTGACCGATGACAATGGCGAGGAGGATGACGGTCGCTCCGACATCTGCGTTCCCACCCTCCGCCACGACCGCTGCGGTCAGGGTCACGGCCGTGGTCACTTGCGCGTTGCGAACGAAGTTTCTCACGAGCGGCGGGGCCCGTAACTCCCGCCCTCGTATCTGACCGATGGCCTCCGCCAACGCCTCGCCGCTCTCAAAACGATCCGCGGGAGCTTTTTCCAGACACCGGTGCACCACCACCGCCAGCTTCTTCGGGACCTCCGGCTTGAGCGCGACCAATGGCGGTGGCGCTTCGGTCACATGCTTCGCCAGTAACGCCGGCACATTCGCGGCTTCGAAGGGCGGACGCCCTGTGAGGGCGAAGAATGCGGTGGCGCCAAGCGAGTAGAGATCGCTTCGAGCATCGACTCCGTCACCGCACGCCTGCTCAGGGCTCATGTACCGCGCGGTACCAATCACCTCGCCGGCTGCCCGATCCTCCGCCGACGGCGGGCGGGCAATTCCAAAATCTGTGACGAGGGCGCGATTTGTCGCCCGTTCAATCATGATGTTGTCGGGTTTGACGTCGCGATGCACGACCCCCTGTTGATGGGCGTATGCCAGCGCCCACGTGACCTCATGGAGCAGCTTCATCGCGGCTCGAGGCGAGAGGACACCGTGCCGCTCTACGCGCTCGCGCAGGGTCTCGCCGTCGATGTATCCCATGACGAAGAAGACGAGATCGCCGATTTCCTCCTCCACGGCGTGAATCGGCACGATGTTGGGATGCGACAGCCCCGCCGCAGTACGGGCTTCACGAAGGAACCGCTCCCGCAGATGACTTGCACGTGCCAGCGCCGGCGGCAGCAGCTTGATGGCGACCAGCCGGTCAAGCGCTACGTCCCGCGCGAGCAACACCACACCCATGCCTCCACGCCCTAGCTCGCGCTCGAGCGAGTAGCGGCCCGCAACGGCCTCTTGGAGGGCCAAGAACTCCTGTGTCACAGCATCAGGCATAGGCGGTCCTTCAATCCGTTGAGATGCTCACACAACACGACGAACAAACGAGCGTCTTTGTTTCGAACCTCACCCGCCCTCGACCCCGATGTTCTTCACAATCGCTTCACGGCTCATTTAGCTGTGACCGGGCATCATACCCCGGGCGGTTCTCGCGCTTCGTCTCACGATCGAAGGACGTGGAGGAATCACGAAATCGTTGGCTCCGCCATCAGCGTACCGATGGCGTGTCCGACAGAGGACAATCTCGCATTGGAAGACCACGACTTTGCACTGACCCTGTCCCAAGAGCAGGAATTCGAGTTCTCTGTACAGTTCGACGACGCCACACTACCGGCTGTGACCATGGACGAACCGCCGCCGCTGGGCGAGGGACATGGACCGAACGCAGCGCGCCTGCTTGGCGCCGCCATCGGTCACTGTCTGAGCGCGAGCCTGCTTTTGTGTCTTCAGAAATCGCGGATCGATATCGACGGCATCAAAACCACCGTCACGGGGTCTATTCAGCGGAACGACAAGGGTCGCTTTCGGATCACCGAGGTCCGCGTGACGCTGGCACCGGGCGTTCCCGACGAGATCGAACAACGCTTCCAGCGCTGCCTCGATATTTTCGAAGAATTCTGCATCGTGACGGAGAGTGTCAGGCAGGGCATTCCCGTCGCCGTCGAGGTGACGCCAGAGGTTGTGTTGGTGTGACGAGGTCGGGGATACCTACAGGATACCGCGGCTCCGCAACCCGCCGAACGCGTCCGGGAGCCAAGCAGAGTATCGACCGGGATTGTCTTGGAGATCCCTTTCAAGCTCTTCCACGTCCGCCCAACACCAGGAATCCACCTCGTCCCGGTTCGGCTGGGGCACACCGTCAAAGCTCCCCACCAGCACATGATCGATTTCGTGTTCGACGAGCCCTTCAACGAGGTCGGCCCTGTAGGTGAACGAAAAGACTTCGTTCAGGTCGCACACAAAACCCATTTCCTCGTTCAGGCGACGGCGTGCGGCCGCCTCGACGGTCTCCGTCGGGCGAGGGTGGCCACAGCACGTATTGGACCAGAGCAGTGAGGAGTGATATTTCTCGGCGCTTCGTCGCTGGAGCAATACTCGTTTCCGCGAATCCACCACGAACACGGAAAACGCGCGGTGGAGCAGCCCGGCCGTGTGAGCCGCGAGCTTCTCTTCGCTGCCACAGGGCTGGTCGCCCTCGTCGACCAGTATGACTCGTTCTTCGGGAACGCTCATTACGTGACGGCCTCGGCTGAAGTCTCAAGATGCGACGTTGCTTCGCTGGCACAAGCGTCTTCCCGCGCTTGGTACCGGATAATAATTTTTGGGAGTATTTCGGTAGTGATTCAACTCACGGGCCATCAACTCACGATTCTCGAGGGAGGAACACATGGCCGACGCATCCGTCGCGACCGTACGCGGGCGATTCCTGTGGTACGAACTGCTCACATCCGACCCGAAAGCGGCGCAGAAGTTCTACACGAAACTGATCGGTTGGAGCGCGGCGCCGTTTGAGGTCCCCGGGGCCCCATCTGACAATCCGTACAGCATGTGGATGAACGGGGAGGCCCCGGTCGGCGGCTTCATCCAGCTTCCCGAAGAAGCCCAGAAGGCGGGAGCACCCTCCCACTGGCTGGCGTACATCGGGACGCCCGATGTCGACGCCACCGCCGCGGAGGCCCAAAAGCTCGGGGCAACCGTCCATCATCGTATGGAAATCCCCACCGTCGGTCGCTTCGCCATCATTGCCGACCCACAGGGGGCGGTGTTCGCCGCCTATACGCCGGCAGAACCCCCGGCGGAACCACCAGCGACCCCCGGTGTCGGTGAGTTTTCCTGGCACGAGCTCGCCACGTCCGACCATGAGGCAGCCTTCGATTTTTATCACAGGCTATTTGGGTGGGAAAAAACCGAGTCCATGGACATGGGCCCCGCTGGGGTCTACCAGATGTACGGTCCTAACGGCGAGACCCTCGGTGGGATGTTCAACAAGACGTCGGACATGCCGGGGCCACCGTGCTGGATGTATTACACGGTTGTCCCCGATGCAGAGGCCGCAGCAGAAAAGGTCAAGAAGTCCGGAGGGCAGGTTGTGAGTGGGCCGATGGAAGTTCCGGACGGCAGCGGCGACATGATCGTGCAGTGCATGGACCCGCAAGGAGCTGCGTTCGCGCTACACTCGAGGAAAGGCTAGGGCCACCGTCACGACACGGCCGGGCCACGCTCCAACGAAGATCGCGGCCCGGCCCCTTCCCTCTACATCCACTCGGTTACCGTTGCGCCAACCCTTGATACACGGCCCGTACCAGGCGTTCGGCGTTTCCGGACCAATGAGCATCGAGGTCCGCCGTCAGATTCCGTGCAACCACTTCGTCCTCCGATCGGCCATCGTTCACCATGGTGCGGACCCGGTCCCGGATCGTGACCAACATGTCAC
>JBFIZG010000336.1:0-4324 GCA_041604955.1 Gemmatimonadales bacterium
CGCGTCCAGGTCTCGGCGGATAATTCCAACGGGTGGAGAACCGGCACTGTCGAGAGGCGAGCGGAACCCCACCAGGTCACGCGGCCCGTCTCCCACTTCGTCCAGTTGGAACGGGCCGTTCGCAAACGGGAAGGCGAGTGCGCCGCCCAAGGAAATCCGCACGGCGTTACCAATGCCGATGCCGTCGACAGTGCCGAACACCGTCTTGGTCCCGGGTGGTCTGCACAACCTGAGCGGCGCGGCAGTCAGCTGCGCCTGCGTCCTGTAATTGACGTACAGATTCGTGCTGAACGAACCCTCCGTGACGTACGCAATAGCTCCCGTCGGTTGCTCGATCCTGAAATCGTACACGTCGAAGCCGACGTCCGGGACGTGGACCCACGGGTCCGTTCCGTCCATGAAGGCGAACCAAACCGGTTTATCCGAGTCCCTGCACCCGGCGAACACGGCCCACGCGTTGTTCTCGTTGACAGTGAGCGTGAAGGCTGCCGTGGCGTCCTGGACCCCGGACGCACTCGCGCGTGCGGTGAGATCGTACGTGCCGGGGGGCACGGAGACATCGACCAGTATGGTGATCGTCGCCGTCGTGACGTCGCCTGAGGTCTCCATTTCACTCACCGTGCCCGTGACACCGGTCGGCGCCTCCTCCACGGTGAGATTCACCGCCCCCGTAAATCCACCCCCTCGGGTGATCCGGCCGGTCACATCACCCGATCTCCGATGTGTGATAGTGGTACTCGGCGGGTCCAACGAGAGGATGATGGTGGGGGCGGGTCCCGGTTGGGTGCCGACGTCTCCGTCGGACGTGCACTGCGTCGAGACCGCCAAAGCGGCGCCTAGCAAGAGACTGGATGTTGCCCTTCGGATCATCACGATCCTCACGAGGCAGGGGGGCTGAATGTATCCGCGGGGGCGCTAGGCGCAAGGCGCAAGGCGCAGGGCGCAGGACGCAAGACGGAGGACCCGGGCGAACTAACGTCCTCGGGTTGCAGTTTGTACTTTCTCTCCATGAAGCTCCGTATCGTGCCACCGCGAGCCGCCGTCGGCGTTTGTGTGGCGCTGATCGCCGCGTCGACCGCAAGTTCTGCTCAGGAGCGGCACACCGATCCGAACACCGCTCGGATCGTCACGACGGACATTCCAAACTTCTGGCGGGCGTACGACCTGCTCCCGGCTGCCACCACGCGTGCGGATAGCGTCGGCGTAGTTCGCGAGCACTACCTCGATCGCGCGAGCGCCGGTCTCCAGGCGTTCTTTCGTCTGAGAATTCAAAGCGCTGAAAACATTCTCCGCGCGCTCGACCGGATGCCGCGATACTACGCGGCAATCAGGACGAACACGCTGGGCATCGGCAGGGTCGAACCGCGTATTCGGGAGGGGTATCGTCGATTCAAGAATGTTTACCCCGCCGCCCGGTTTCCGGATCTCTATTTTCTGATCGGGGTGTTCGCTTCGTCCGGGACGTTTGCAAACGAAGGAGTGCTGATCGGGACGGAGATGATCGTCGCGGATGAAACCACGCCGCGGGACGAGCTGCCGGTGTGGGCGCCTCCCGCTGACACGTCTGCAAACGCAGTAGCGTGTCTCGCGGTGCACGAGTTGGTACACGTGCAACAGGACTACGCGCGCGGCCGGTTTCTCCTCGCGCAATCGCTTCGCGAGGGCGTCGCTAACTTCCTCGCGCGTCTCACCACGGGCTGCACCGGCGCCGCGGAGTCTGTCTACGACTACGGCATCGCGCACGAACGGGAGCTGTGGGAAGAGTTCCGCCAGCAGCTGACTGGCGCGTACGACAACTGGCTCTACAACGGGCACACCAGCAAGGACCGGCCCGGAGATCTAGGGTATTTCATGGGAGACCGCATTGCGGAGGCGTACTACAATCGCCCCCTCGACAAACGGCAGGCGGTGTACGATCTGCTACATATCGCGGATTACGGCGCGTTTCTCACCGCCAGCGGGTATGGCTCCAATTGGGATCGGTGAGCGGGAGTTTGCCTCGCGGCTTAGCTGTGGCACCCATTTGGGATCTAGAAATTGGGATTTAGAAGTCAGGTGAGGTGGGAGGCCCGAACTCCTTGCTCCCAGCTCCCCGCTCCCCGCTCCTAACACCTAGCACCTAGCACCTAGCACCTAGCACCTAACACCTATCACCTAACACCTAGCACCTAACACCTATCACCTACTCATCCAACACCCTGAGCAACGACCCCAACACCACCTTGTCCTCGTTCCTCTCGTCGCTCGAGTTGCAGAGCGCAGCAAGTTCCGCACGCGCGGTGCGGTCGGTGTCGTACCGCTGATACAGCAGCTCGCGGACCCGGTCGTTGTCCCACCCGCTGATCCGTTTGGCGTACACACCGGCGACGAACTTCACCTGATCGCGGTTGATCGACTTGAGATGCTCGCTGTTCTCGAGCGCGACTTCTGCAATCAGACGCACGCCCTCGGCGCGATGGGTCTTCTGCGGCGATTTGGTGAGGTACAATCCGAGCCGGGCTTTCGCGGCGGGGTCTTGTCCGTGAGAAGCCGCTACTGCGCGGCGTAACGTCACCTCCGTTACGAACTCGTTCACACCCCGACGTTTGGCGGTAAACGGAAAACGCCGCTCGAACACGGTGTATGCGTGTATTGCTTCCTCGTGCCGCCCGAGTGCGAGCGACGAGCGCGCCCGATGCCACAACGCCAGCTCGGCAAAGAACGAGTTCGAGTGGTGCTCCAAGAAATCGGAGCATTCGATGAGGAGTCGAACGTGTGCGTCCCGCCGAGCCTCGACGGAAGCGGTGCGATCGTTCGCCTGTTTCAACCAGTGTTCCATCGGTTCGACGTGGAGCCAACTCTCGCCCGCCAACCGAACCACGTCGTTGCCCTTGACCGGGAGCGACCGCTCGAAGTCCTGGTGCTCCCGGTACTGGAATTCCTTGAGGTCGCAGCGGCACGAGTCGCGATCTACCGACCGCGCGACGAGCAAGCCCTTGTACCGGCTCACGGGATCGACCGCGTGACCGGATTCGTCGGTGAACAACCCGCGGTCGAACGGAATGCGGAACACGTCTCCCTCGCGAACGCCCGTCGCAGAACCAAGGTCGACCACGTATCCCGACTCGAAGGCCCGTGTGAGGAGTTGCTCGGTCGCGGCGTCATCGATCTTGTAATCCGGCGTCCACTTCGGTCCGTCGTCGAACGATCCGGGCGCCAAGACGCTCACCAACGTGCCGCCCCATCGCTTCTCGATCTGGATCATCTCGTCCCGGAAGTAGCGAAACCGTGGGTCGTGCTCGCCCTCGGGTCTGGTGAGGTTCTCGTGCGTTGCCGGGACCCGTTTTACGTGACCGGGTGGGAGACCCCTGATGGCGACCGCACGGTCCGGGCCGGAATCCTGTGCGGACACCACGTTTCGGAGATCCAGATAGGTGTGCGAACCGCCGGGGGAGTTGGGGTCGTGCGTGATATTGGCATACCAGAACGCGTTCAGGTCGTCCAGCGCATCACCCGCTGCTCGCAGCGCTCTCAGGTCGGCGGAAAACAGCTTGGACGACGAGGTACTGTCCCGCGCTCCGAACCGGGCAGCTCCGTAGAGAAAGAGGGAGTGAAGCTTGTGTGCCGCGTTCTTGTCGGCATCGACCAGGCTTCGGATGCAGAGCTTCGCCAGGACCCCACCCAATCCGTGAGTGACGAACGCGATGCGATCGTATAGCTCTTGATCGATGAGATTGGTTCTGACGAGATCCGCGAGATCGTGCGCGCGGGCGCGCAGGTCCAAGGGCGCGGACGAGGGGAGCCCGTGCGCCAGCCTGCCGGTGGAAAACCCAAAGAGGGCGATGTCGAACTGGCTGAGTTCGGGGGCCTCGAACACGAGTTCGGGAAACGCACCCCACGTCTTCAGCCGATGCCCGAGAGCTCCGTGAACGAACACGATGATGCGGCGGTTTTGCGGTGACACGTCGTGCTTGATGAGTACGTGAGAGTGCTTCGCGGCGGATTCCACGGCCTCACGCTGCCATCGCTCTGAGCGAACTCGGATGATTGCGCTGCCCGGTTCCGGCCGGGCGCCGCCTGCGGTGTCACCTGGCGGGTCAGGGGGCATCTACCATCTCACCTCGCGCGTGCCTCCTCGTCTCAAGTCTATTGATGGGTTGAAGATACAGTGTGAGGCTACGGCTGCACAGACCGTATGGACGGACACGGCCGGCACCGTCTCTCATCTGCCACCTGCCACCTGCCACCCAACAACCTATCACCTAGCACCTAGCACCTAGCACCTAGCACCTAACACCTAGCACCTAACACCTAACACCTCGTTATCTATCACACTGCGCACGCG
>JBFIZG010000337.1:0-4313 GCA_041604955.1 Gemmatimonadales bacterium
CCAAATTGCGCCCTGGCCTCGCACGCCGGTGCCGGCAAATGCCAGTTGTGATCCGTCACGCGACAAGGCGAGACGGACCGAGCCGACCGGACGGATCATCTTGACGGAGTCGGGAAGCTGGACCGTAAACGTCGACACCCAGTCTTGTGCCGCTGGGCCGGTTTGGAACCAAGGCCACGCAGCAATGACGGTCGCCACCGCCGCCAGCGCGACGACCGCAGCAAAGGCGCGGCGCGAAACACCATCGGCGCGCACCGCTGCGTGAGCGGCAGTCGTCCGTACGATAGCAAACGTGGGGTCGACCAACGCATCTGCGAACGCCTTCGCACTGTCGAACCGATCGGCCGGAAGTTTCTCGAGCGCACGAGCCACCGCAGCCGCAACGTTCGGCGGCACGGACTTGCGCATCTTGGTGATGGGTGGCGCGTCTTCCGTCACGATCTTCATGATGATCTGCTGCGCGGATGATCCCGTATGCGGCGGGTCTCCAGTCAACATCTCATACAGCATCGCGCCAAGGGAATAGATGTCGGATCTATTGGTGAGATCTTTGTCAGCGGTCGCCTGTTCCGGAGACATGTAATACGGCGTGCCGAGTGACAGGCCGGTTTCTGTCATCCGTCCCCCGGCGGCGGCACTGACCGCAAGCGCAATCCCGAAATCCGCCACCATCGGGCGGCCGTCGTGCAGCAGGATGTTTTCGGGTTTGATGTCCCTGTGGATGACGTTGTTGCGGTGCGCGTAGTCGAGCGCGTCGGCGACTTCAGTCGTGATCTTCACCGCTTCATCGACACCGAGCTGCGTCTCGCGATCGAGCTTGTCGCGCAACGTCTCGCCGTCGATGTACGGCATGACATAATAGAGGAAGGACCCTGCTTCGCCAGAGTCGTGCAGCGGCAGAATATGAGGATGTTGCATGCCGGCGGTGGTCTTGATCTCCTGCACGAACCGCTCGGCGCCCAACACCGCGGCCAACTCCGGACGTAGCACCTTGACCGCGACCTTGCGATCGTGTTTGACATCCTCGGCGAGATACACCGTCGCCATGCCACCTTCGCCGAGTCGGCGCTCGATGCGATACCGACCCGCCAGAGCCGTGGAAAGCTTTTCGGATATCTGAGTCATCTACCTGGCGTCATACCGTCATACAGCCTTGTCGACTTGTCATTATCACAGGTTGGCCTGATTCACCTGATCGGGTCGATCACATCGAGTGCCACGACCAAACTGACGGCCGTATCGGTGTCGATATGGCAACCAGGCTCACGAGCAGCGCGACCCAGCCAATCGCTTTGTAGACGGTGTCCATAACTGTTCACCGCCTCTTACGTTTTATGCTGGTTAGACCAACGGCAGTCGGCTCGGTAGCGAGGGTACCTGGGTCGAGATTTACAAGCTGCAGCGAGATGTGCCATACCTCCAGCTCGGAAGCTCGACTCGCGTCAGGTCCGGCGCCTCCGAGATCAGTGCGCTAGCCTTATCGACAGTCGCCTCCCGGTCTAGAAATACCGGACACGCCTGGATGGCCGCGATCAAAAACTTCGACGGTTCGGTCATCGCCTCTTTCAGTTACCCCAGTCCACCTAACACTGTCCTCCGTCAGCCGCGGGCTACTACTGGCTAGTCGCCCGCGCATCTTCGCCGTTGTGTTGCGCCTTCGGCGCACGCAAACTCAGGCAGCATTCCTTTGATGACGTACGCGCCCGCCAGCTGCATGGACTTGTCAGGCGGCAGCCAATCAGGCTTCGGTAAGGCCATGCCGCCGGTTGGCGCAACCCTGCCTTTTCACATCAGTTGCGGTCATGAATTTAGTTCCCCACCTCGGTACCGGCCGACCGCAGCACGCGTTCCTGCCAGCGGGTTATCAACCGCACTGGCGTTACATCCTCCGTAGTGGGCCGTCGCAGAAAACGTTCGCCATCCGGACTCACGCCATACAGTCCTTCGTGCGTTCCGCCCGCTAAGACTCTGCGCACTTCCCCCAACGACCCGTTCCCGTTCTCCCCAAACGATGCGGCCATGATGTCACCAGTTGGCGACGCGTAGTAGATCGTGCGACCGTCCGCCGACCACCGCGGGAGCGATCCGCCCGCGCTGGAAACACGCCTTGGTGGTGTGAGTTCCGGATAGGATCGAACGTACACCTCCAGGTCCGCAGCCGTTTGTCCGGCTCCGTACAACAGCCAACGCCCGTCAGGTGAAAACTCGATCGAACCGCTTGTGCCGACGACACGGCTTGCCTGACCAATAGGATCCATTGACAGCGGGCGCGCCTCTTGGTCGCGCATCGAGTACGACCAGAGTCGACCGTCCGACGCAAACACGATCGCCTCGCCGTCCGGCGTCCACGCCTTTTGGCCAACATCGGGGCCTTCCCATAAGGTCTCCTCGACGCCCGAGGCGATTCGATACAAACGAAGTCTTTGGGTCGCACCTTCGGAGGCGCCTGAATGAAACGCTACCAATGAATCTCCCGGTGACCACGCGGGCTCTAGGGCGTAACTCGTTAGGTTTATCCGCTCCGGTATCCCTCTGGATGTCTCCTGAATCCACAGCTCAAACCCCCCGAAGGCGATGAATCGACCATCCCTCGTCACGTTGGCTTGCCATGTGTCGTCGCCGGGCTGGTGAACCGTGTCCGTGGTAACGCCGTTCATCCCGACCCACACCAACCTCTGGTCGGTGGTTTCACGGGGGACCCCCAAAAAGATTCCGTTGGCGGCGGCGGTGTAGCTCGCGATCCCGACCGGCATGGAGATTCCCCTGAACGCCACGCCTGGTTCCCCAATCAGATTTAGTGTGGCTACATCGACGCGACGGGCCAGAAGCGGGCCGGACGTATAAAGCAACCAGTCCGGCGGAACGAAATGGGGGTTTGAGCCACCCTCGAGAAGCGGCTGAACCTCCCGGGAGTCCAGTTCCGCAACGTATAAGGCGTAGCCATACAGGTCGGCGAAAATGAATCGACGCCCGTCGGGCAGGAAGCGGGGGTGGGTTTGGACCCAGCCCAGCGTATCCGTGACCGGCAGACAGTCACCCCCGTCCGCATCGACTCGGTAGATGACACGGTGAGCCGGGAACACGATGACGCCATCCTCGGACCACGCTCCACCCCCGGGGCCGAGGTCACCGGTTCCGCACAACCAGCGACCGGCTCCGGTTTGCAGATCTGTCGTGACAAGCGCATCGCCACGGGTGAATCCCAATGATCGCCCATCGGGCGACCAGAACGGCCACTCTGCGCCCTCCGTTCCGGAAACCACCGTGGACAACTCCTCCCCCATCGGGCGAATCCAGATGGCACGTCGTCCCTCGGCATCCCGCCCAACAAACGCAAGCCGTTCCCCGTCAGGCGACAGTGAGAAGCCGGATCTGGTATCAATTCGGACATCGGTCCCCACGGAAAACAGGGCGGCGATCTCCGGTGTCTCCGGGTCGCGGTCGCCGCGTGGCCGGAGCCAGCCCACAAAGGTTGTGATGAGGAGGAACGCGCTCAATACCGCTAGGCCGATGGTGAGCGGGCTTCGGGAAACTGGTGTTCCGGCTACCGCCCCTCCGGCTGATGGGCCGGTGAACGCGGGATTCGTCAACGCGTTGGAAAATTTCTCGGCCGTTTCAAAACGGTCGGCCGGAAGCTTCTCGAGCGCACGGGCCACCGCAGCCGCAACGTTGGACGGCACGGACTTGCGCATGTTGGTGATCGGTGCTGCGTGCTCCGTCACGATCTTCATGATGATCTGCTGCGCGGAACCGCCCACGTGAGGCGGGGAGCCGGCGAGCATCTCGTACAGCACGCTGCCCAACGAGTAGATGTCCGAGCGATTCGTGAGATCGCGGTCGGCCGTTGCCTGCTCGGGCGACATGTAGTGCGGGGTACCGAGGGACAGGCCCGTCTCCGTCATCCGTCCCCCGGCGGCTGCACTCACTGCTAACGCGATCCCGAAGTCCGCCACCATCGGGCGGCCGTCATGCAGCAGAATGTTTTCGGGTTTGATGTCGCGGTGAATCACGTTGTTGCGGTGCGCGTAGTCGAGCGCGTCCGCGATTTCGGTGGTGATCCTTACCGCTTCATCGACACCGAGTTGCGTCTCGCGGTCGAGCTTGTCACGTAACGTCTCGCCGTCGATGTACGGCATGACATAATAAAGGAAAGAATCCGCTTCGCCCGAGTCGAAGAGCGGGAGGATGTGCGGGTGTTGGAGGTTGGCGGTGGTTTTGATCTCCTGAATAAACCGGTCAGCGCCTAACACCGCCGCCAGCTCCGGCCGCAGCACTTTCACCGCCACCTTGCGGTCGTGCTTCAGGTCCTCGGC
>JBFIZG010000338.1:0-4310 GCA_041604955.1 Gemmatimonadales bacterium
ATAGACTCGCCTCCATGTTTTGGAGCAGCCTGAGCGCCGGTCCCGTAATGGGTTCGGACGCGACATCGCTCGTCGTCGCCGGAGCGGCAACAGGAGGAGAGACGACTGTAGTGGAACCGACGGGTTGTTCCGTGGGCGCCGAGTTGGAGTCAGCCGGTCTCTCCCCCTGGATGCCGTTTTCGAACAACGCTCTCCATTCGGGCGACACCGATTGGGGGTCACGGAGGTAATCCTCGTAGAGCGACTGTGCAAAGCCGGAGTTGACAGTCTCGAATATGTTTTCAAACACGGTGGTTCTTCCGTCTCGTCGTGAGGGCCTAAAACATTATAGATGGGCAAGATACGTGAGGAACCGGACCAAGTCGAGTTGTATCGCGACTCTGGTCCGTGGGATCCAAAATGGGGACGCGGTCAGTCGGGTCTTCTGCGGCCCCGGGCTCACCCAGAGGCGAACGCGCGGAGTCGCGTAGCGAACTCGTCCGACGCCAGCGCCGCGAGTTGGGCTTCGCCCTCCGCCTGCAGCCGTGTGTTCAGTTCGACGCGTTCACCTTGAAGCAGCAGTTTCTTGATGCTGATCAATGAGTGGCGGGACTGCGCGGCAAGGCGACCCGCGCAATCTGCGATGGTCGCGTCGAACTGATCCGAGGGTGCTACTTCCGACACCAATCCCATTTGCAGCGCCCGTGAGGCGCTCACCGGAGAACCGCCCATCAACAAGTCGCGTGCGTTGGCATGTCCGATTAGGCGGGGCAGGGTATAGGTCGATCCTCCGTCCGGAACGAGCCCCATCTTGGCAAACGCCGAGTGGACGGACAACGATGTGTCGGCAATCCGGAGGTCACAGGTCGCCGCGATATCCACGCCGATTCCGGCGACGCTTCCTTCTAAAGCCGCGACCACCGGGATGGGGCAATCGACGATTGCACGGATGACGCCCTGGAATGCCGCCAATCCGTCTGCCATGACCGACGGGGTGAGTCCCGATCGCTGGCTCGAGACCCACTTGAGGTCCAGGCCGACGCAAAAATGACCGCCGGCGCCGCGCAAGAACACGGCGTGGTGCGCGGTATCCTGTGCCTGTTGTTCGATCTGATCGGCAAGCGCGCGGGCGAGTGCTGGTGTAAGCGCGTTGCGGCGTTCCGGACGGTTGAGCATGATCAGTGCCGCGCCGTCCAACGCTCGTACGTGGAGGGTGTCGCTCACGGGGGTCGGTTGGTCGGGAGTCATCGGTTCAAGGTACGATGCTTCTCGGAACGATGTCCAGCATAACGCGATTGGAGGAGACGTGTTCCATTCGATCCGTCAGTTTTCTAAGCTCTGGTCACACGAATCGGGCGAGACTGTTCGGGTGTTGGCGGCGCTGACCGACGAATCGTTGGAGCAGTCTGTGGCGCCCGGTCACCGCTCACTCGGCGAAATCGCTTGGCATCTGACGACGGCGCAGCGAGAGCTGGCCGGCAAGATGGGATTGGCGTACGACGCACCGACGCACGCGACGCCGCAACCCGACACGGCGTCCGCCATCCACGCGACTTACGTGCGCGCCGCGAAGGGTCTTGCTCAGGCGGTCACGACGCAGTGGACGGACGACTCGTTGCAGGATGATTTCGACGCGTACGACATGAGCTGGACGAAGGGGAGGTTTCTCTTCGTTCTGTTGTGTCATGAGATTCACCACCGCGGGCAGATGACGGTGTTGATGCGTCAAGCCGGGCTCTCGGTGCCGGGCGTGTATGGACCGTCGAAGGACGACCGCTGACGGTCGTTGGTAGCCAGGGCGACGGCCCCCCGGTAGCTTTGAAGATTGCAGTACAGATCGATGTCTCTCAAATCACGAGGCGAGGTAAGAAGATGATTTTCCCCAAACATGTCGCCGGCGGATTTGCCCTGGTGATCGCTTGCTCCTCTGTCGTCTCCACGGTGCATGCGCAAACGCCAGCCCGGATCGCTCTCGAGCAATCCAATCTGGCGCTGGAGGTGGGCGATTCGGCACGAGTGAGTGCCGCGGTCTACGACGAGAACGGGAACGTCATTGACATGCCGGTTTTTTACTTTGCTCCTGGTGCGCGGCGTAAGCTCAGTGTTTCACTCCGAGACGGAGCGATTACGGCGCTCAAAGGCGGCGAATACAAGGTGTACGCCATCGTGCGGGGAGTTCAGGGACTCCGAGACTCGGTCATGGTCTCGGTGACGTACCCGCCGGTCGAGGAGGTGGTCGTGCACGCCGCCGGGGACCGGTTCTTTGTGGGGGCGACGGTGCGGCATGAGGCGACGATCATCGACGCGTCCGGCGACGAGCGCCGGGACGTGCCGATCAGATGGTCGACCAGCGATCCGTCCATCGCAACCGCGAATCGGATCGGCCTGATGACCGCCCACCGCGAGGGGTCGATCACCTTGAGGGCCACGGCTGAGGGCGTGACAGGAGAGCATCGGTACCAGGTCGTGGCGAATCCCGTTCGGACGCTCACGCTCGATGCAAGCGCGGACTCGGGCCGAACCGGAGACGTGATTCACTTTTCCGCGAGCGCGCTCGACGGGAGTGGTCGCCGCGTTGACGACGCGCCGATCACGTTCACCCTCGTGGCCGATCCGGAAGACTCGGTCGTTGCGCAGTCGCCGCCGGCGGAAATCGACCAACAGGGACGATTTGTCGCTCAAAAGGCGGGCGACTACACGGTGATGGCTGTTGCACCGGGTCACGTTGCGTACCACACGATCTCGATGAGCAACCGAAACGTGAGCAGGCGGGTGGAGATCGTGGGACAGGGCGCTGTGCGGGACGTTCGTACGTCCGATCTGTGGATTTGGGAGGGAGTTGACGGGCGTGATTACGCAGTAACCGGGACATGGGGAGCAAACGGTGCGGCGTATTTTTGGGACGTGACCGATCCCGCTAACACGACGCTCATCGACAGTGTGGTCGTCGACGCGAGAACCGTCAACGACGTCAAGGTATCCGAGGACGGCCGAGTCGCCGTGATTTCCCGGGAAGGAGCCTCCAACCGGCGAAACGGCATGGTGATCTTGGACGTCACGGATCCGCGCAACGTCGAGATTCTTTCGCATTTCGACGACGGGCTCACCGGCGGCGTGCACAACGTGTTCATCTATGACAATCACGTCTACGCCATCAACGCCGGGCGCCGGTTTGACGTCATCAACATCGAAGACCCGCGGAATCCACATCGGGTTGGCCAGTTCGAGCTGGACACGCCGGGACACGGAATTCACGACGTGTGGGTGGTCGACGGCATCGCGTACACGTCGAATTGGGCAGACGGTGTGGTTCTGGTCGACGTCGGGAACGGAATGGCCGGCGGCAGCCCGTCGAACCCGATCAAGATTGCGAGTTACGCAGACTTCCGCGGCGCGACACACGCGGCGTTCCCCTACAAGAGCCCGACTGGGAAGTTCTACGTTCTCATGGGCGACGAGATCGGCCGAGGTTACGTGGGCGCGAACGAGCGGACACCGCCCAAGATGGCTGGGTACATCCACTTTGTGGACTTCACCGATCCGCTGAATCCGGAGGAAGTTGCCCGGTACGACGTACCCGATGCGGGGTCACACAATTTCTGGATCGAAGGAGACGAGTTGTACGCCGCGTTCTACAACGGTGGTCTCCGGGTGGTCGATATCTCCGGCGAACTCAAGGGCAACCTGTTCGACCAGGGCCGAGAGGTCGCCCAGTACTTTGCCTACGATCCCGACGGGTTCGTGGCCAATGCGCCGTTTGCTTGGGGTCCGCAGCCGTACAAGGGCCACATCTTCGTCGCCGAGCATCACAGCGGGCTGTGGGCGATCAAGCTGGAGCCGCCGCCGGCGGCGTTGACTCCGTAAGGTGTAGCAGACGTCGGTTCGACAGGGCGGTTCCCGGTACTGCAGTAACGTTGCCGGGAGCCGCTTTTCTGTTGCCAGAATCCGTGTTGCCGCTCGACGCCAATGGCCAGCGTCGTCTGGTTCTCAGGCGGATCGCATTTCCTCAAAGGTGGCGACCGCGATGCCGCGGAGGTCCCCCGAGCGCAGCTCCTCGTCCGCGACAGTGCGCACGATCCAATCCGGATGCGGTCCCGAGATGCGAAGACGAAGGGTCCTTTCCTCGAAGTCGTGATAGAAGTTGAGGAACACGCTGAAGTTATACGCGCGATACTGAGCGAAGACATGCTCAACCAGCTCGTCCCAGCATTCTCTCAGATCACGGCGCATTGGTCGTCCCGTTTACGAGTCTCTCCTCACCGCTCGTTTACGGCATCAGGTGTGCCTGCATCTATCTCAATGCATTGCATGGTGTTACGTGACGTGACGGC